>CAYXFJ010000394.1:0-1568 GCA_964464265.1 uncultured bacterium | reverse complement strand
TAGATGCGTTGATGAAATTGGATCTTCCGGCCGGTGTTGATGTAGAGATCAAGGTTTGAACGCTGCCTGTCACTCATGTCGCGCATTAACTGGAATGGATGAAAAGAAGATGAAAGGCATAATAGGAAAAAAGATAGGGATGACGCGTCTTTTCGATGAAACCGGAAAGATCATTTCCGGTACATTGATAGAGGCGGGTCCCTGCACAGTAGTTCAGGTAAAAACCATGGAACGGGATGGATATAATGCCGTTCAGGTGGGTTTTAAGAACAGGAAAGAGAAGAAAACCAGCAAACCTATGGCTGGCCATTTTAAAAAGAATGGCGTGGCCGCATTCCAGATTCTGAAGGAGTTCCGCGATTTTGAGGGGGAACTCAAGCAGGGCGATCAGATCCGGGTCGATATTTTTTCTGAAGGTGAGCGGATAAAACTGACCGGTCATTCCAAAGGTAAGGGTTTCGCGGGCGTTGTCAAAAGACATGGATTCAAGGGCGGACCGAAGACGCATGGACAGTCGGACCGGCTGAGAGCTCCGGGTTCTATTGGACAGTCCGCCTATCCGAACCGCGTTTACAGGGGGTTGAGGATGGGAGGGAGAATGGGCAATCAAAGAACCACCATACGCAATCTGCGTGTTTTGAAGATATTCCTGGAGCGGAACATGCTTCTGATCGAGGGAGGAGTACCGGGCTCCAGAAACAGTATAGTGGAAATATGCAAGTAATCATTATATAATGGGTGATGTTGTGAAACTTGACGTTTATAAAATCGACGGATCCAAAACAGGAGAGCAGCTGGTACTGCCTGCCAAGATATTCGGTGTGGAGCCGAATGATCATGTAATCTGGCTGGCGGTAACAGCAGAACAGGCGAACCAGAGACAGGGAACAGCATCGACCAAAACACGTGCGTATGTACGCGGAGGAGGCAAGAAGCCCTGGCCCCAGAAAGGAAGGGGTACAGCCCGCGCAGGCAGTATCCGTTCACCGCTCTGGGTCGGGGGAGGGCGTGTTTTCGGCCCTCATCCGAGACTTTACAAGAAACAGCTGCCGAAGAAGGTAAGCCGCCTGGCAAGGAAATCAGCACTGTCCTACAAAGCCAAAGAAGAGAAGATACGGCTCATAGAAGACTTCAATTTCGAAGTTCCGAAGACCAAAAAGTTTATGGAGATGCTGACAAAGCTGACTCTGGATACAACCAAGACACTGCTTTTAACCGCTGAATCGGACAGGCATGTCTATCTTTCTGGACGGAATATCCCAAAAGTAACGGTCAGGGAAGTCGGCTCTTTTTCTACGCTCGATATTCTCGGCGCGGAAGTACTTCTCATCCAAAAAAGTGCACTGAAAAAGTTAAATGAGGTCCTGGGAAAGTGAAGGCGAACAGAAATATTCTTATAAGGCCGGTGGTTACTGAAAAAATCACCCAGCTGACAGATACGCAGAACAAGGTTGCGTTTTATGTCGATGGGGACGCGAATAAGATTGAGATCAGAAAAGCAGTGGAGCAGAGGTTCAAGGTGAAAGTAAAGAAAGTGGCCACTGTCAACCTGAAGGGGAAAACAAAGC
>CAYXFJ010000393.1:0-1664 GCA_964464265.1 uncultured bacterium | reverse complement strand
CCGCTGTCAATCCCCTGTTCTGATCCTCGGTTCCTATTGTGATGCGAAGATGTGTGGGCAATCCGTAATTCCCCACAGGCCGGGTGATAAATCCTCTTTTGAGCAACCCTTCGTACACAGGTCCCACCTGTCTTTCGATGTCTATCAGAATGAAATTTGCCTGCGATGGGTACCAGCGTATACCGAGTTCCGTGAACACCGCTTCCAGATAGGTTTTCCCCTTTTTGTTCATGGCCTTCGAGCGTTCGAGATGCTCTTTATCATCCAGCGCCGCTATGGCGGCTGTCTGGGCCATCCGGTTGACATTGAAAGGAGGGCGGACACGATCCATGTAATCCACAAGTTCCCTGCTTGAAACACCGAATCCGATACGAAGGCCTGCCAGACCGTATATTTTTGAAAAGGTCCGCAGAATGATCAGCCTGTGCCGGTGGGGCGCGTAATTGAGTCCATCCGGAACACCGGGATCGTCTATATATTCAGCATAGGCTTCGTCCATACAGATGATGATATCGTCCGGTACCCAGGCGAGAAAGTGCTCGAATGCCTCGGTGTCGAAAGCATGTCCTGTGGGATTGTTCGGATTCGCCAGAAAGATAACCTTGGTCCTGCTGTTCACAGCTTTGATAAGAGCATCCATATCATAAGTAAGATCAGGTTTTAAGGGGACGGATATTTCCTGCCTGTTGTGAGCGATGCTCGCCAGCCTGTAAATGATGAACGAGGGATCACCTGTAACGATGTTTTCATCAGGAGCCACAAACGTCCGGATAATAAATTCGATGATCTCATTGCTTCCGTTTCCGATGATCAGATTGTGCGGTTCGACCTGATACCGAGCAAGATGGGATGCGAGTTTTTCCTTCAATGAGAAACATCCTCCGTCGGGGTACAGGTGCATCTGAGAGCATGCCGCTTTCATGGCCCTTAAAGCAAGAGGTGAGGGACCCAGGGGATTCTCGTTGGATGCCATTTTCGCAGGATTTTTAACGCCGTACTCTCTTTCCGTTTCCTCTACAGGTTTTCCGGGCGGATAAGGTCTCAACTTCTCGATATTCGCAGTGACCAGAGGCTTCATCTTCTTTTCCCTTTTTAATGGTCGGTTTTTCATTCCATTCGTTCTATTCCTTAGAGCTTCACCGGGTGTCCTCCGGGACCGGCTCAGGCTGTTACTTTTCTCGCCTTCCGGAGATAATCCGGAGCCAGGGATATCCCCATTCCGCTCCCCGAGGGAATGCGCATCACGCCACCTTCACTTTTCAGTGTTGCTGTCGGACAATCGAACGGGATGTCCTCTGTTTCGCCTTTATATTCCTGATGCGGCCCCGTATTCGGCAGGCCCGCCGCCTTATGCCGGGCCGATCCCGCGCCCGGTGGTGCCGATCTTGTTCTTGCCGCGGAAGCGTTCTTGAATCCGGTCAAGCGCCTTGTGGTACGGCATGATAATGTGCGCGCAGGTCGAAATGAACAGACGGCCGGCGATCCGGCAACCGCCCCGTTCGAGCTGGTTCAGTTCCTCAAGCAGTATGTGACCCAGGACGGGGCGACTTTCACGTGCCCGAGGCAGCTCGATGAGAGCGACTGCTGCAACTCGGCCACGGGTCTGGCCTGGTGGAAGATGTGCGCATCAAAGAACAAGTGAGCTACGACTGTGTTTTGGGTGT
>CAYXFJ010000392.1:0-1684 GCA_964464265.1 uncultured bacterium | reverse complement strand
GGACATAATCTTCAGGAACATTCCATAGTGCTTGTAAGGGGCGGTAGAGTTAAGGACCTGCCGGGTGTGAGATATCATATAGTAAGAGGAACATTAGACACTGGCGGCACGGAAAACAGGATCACCCGCCGGCTGTTGCCGCCGGTTCTTCCGATATTCTTCGGGACAGATCGGCGCGTCAAAGCGTTTCCTCCTTTCCGGAGTGATGCAGCATATAAAACATAGCCGAAACGAGGCGGGATCGCAAGATGGGTATGGCAGAAATCGTTGTGTACTTGTCATTGCAGACAGAAAGAGGACGTGATACAAAGAGCTTGTGCGTTTAGCAGGCTTTTTCAACAACCTGTTAAAGAAAGAGAATTCACATTCAGGGAGGAAGACCATCAGGAGAAACATCCTTATCGCAATCGTAACAGGTTTCCTTTCGGCCGGCCTGGGACATGCGGAACCAAGCCAAGACGCGGCCGTAAAAGGGGGGACGAAAGAGATGAAACGAGCGCTTCTGGTTATTGACGTGCAGAACGAATATTTCACAGGCAAACTGCCGGTTACTCATCCTGCGGGAAGCTTGGAAAGCATTCTGCGGGCGGTGGATTGCGCCCGGAAAAATGGAATTCCGGTCGTCGTAATCCAACATACATCCATCCAGAAGGATGCCGTGGTTTTCAGGAAGAGGACTGAAGCATGGAACCTTCACCCGAAAATTGCCTCGCAGACATATGACCATCTGATCGAAAAGAACCTTCCAGGGAGTTTTACCGGGACGGATTTGGAATCGTGGCTGAGGGAGCGAAAGGTGGACACGGTCGTTATTGCCGGGTATATGACTCAGATGTGCTGTGACACGACAGCGCGTCAGGCCACTCATATGGGATTCGTCGTTGAGTTTCTGGCGGACGCTACGGGAACGCTCTCCGTCTCCAATAAGGCGGGAAGCATGAAGGCTGAAGAGCTTCATCGGGCGACTTTGGTGACCCAGGCCATGATGTACAGCAAGGTGATGACCACCGATCACTGGATAGAAAGTCTTAAGTAAAATGGGGAGGTTGAATTTGAAGATTGTAAAGATATTATTGATATTAATTTTGGGTACGCTGGCAGTATTCCTGGCGGTTATTTTCATTCCTTACTTTTTTCAACAGAATATGCGCTTTAGTATAACCCATCTCGATGGTTCGTATTACTCTATCGGATATAGTGAAGGCCAACAGGCAGCACAGAAGCAGCGCTTATTGCGGCATGTTTTGAAGTTACCGATATTTGCGGACGTAACCTCTGAACGCTTCAATAAAATAACCCAACTGCTGTCTGAATATGATCCCGGCTTGCTGGATGAAATGAAGGGATTTTCTGATGCGACCGGCATTCCTTATTCTGAGGTTGTGGTGAAGATGAGCCTATATGGTTTTAAGCCAATAATACCTGGCGCCTGCACGCAGATTGCACTATTGCCGGAACGAACAGCTAATCGGGACATGCTGATCGGACGCAGCTACGATTTTTCGGATATCCGGGTGTTAACCGATCGTCGGTTGGTACTGCTCTCACCGGAGGGTAGTCTGGCCAGTATCGGCACATCCCAACATTTTTTTGGCCGCTATGATGGAATGAACAGCGTAGGGCTTTATGTCGGTATGTCGGCTGCTCTGGGAAAGGGCTATCAGAAAGAAGGCTTCTTTTTCCC
>CAYXFJ010000391.1:0-1686 GCA_964464265.1 uncultured bacterium | reverse complement strand
CCACCGATTGTTTTAAATTCATTATTTCAGTCCTTGTCATTTCATTTTTGGCAAGATGTTCATTTCATGCCGATAATCCATGCAGTGTGGCAACAGGAAAATATAACGGACGTACGGGCAAAGGCGTCCGGGAACACGATTACCTGTCCGACCATCCCACGACCCTGTAGTTAAACTCATAGGCTAAAGCACCGCTCCACTGCTCGTCGTACACTCCTTTATAGCGTGTGCCGTCCACCGGGCCCACAGGTTTGCCGTAAGTGTAGTACCAGTTCACGATGGGGCTTCCTGTAAAGCCCAGTCCGATCCAGTATTTTCCAGGGGAAAGCACAGGCGGGTTCTTTCCGAAATCAAAATCCACCCAGTCGTACCCTGTTTTGGAGATCAGCTGGTCCAGGTTGAGCAAGTCACTTGCAGCAATGACCTGTCCCGGCCTTCCACCCTCGTCCTTCATGAGATCGATCCAGATCTGGCCGTTGCCTCCGAATTTGAAAAGCGCGAGGCCTGCCTTCTGAAGCTTGAGCGGCTGTTTCAGGACGACGATCTGAGCGTACTGGGTCATTTTTGTGGTGACATATTCAGCGGTCTCTACGAGGAAATTCTTTCGCATGCTGAAATCTTCTTTACCCTCCTCAGCAGGTCCTCTCGTTTGAATGAAACTCATGCCTCTCGGAAAGTCGAGATTGCCGAAGAGGTAGGGTTTGTTCAGAACCAGCTGGCTGAGCTGATCCGGTGGAACCTCTTTTGGCGGTGGAGACTTAGGAACGATCACCGGAACAAAAGAAGCGGCTATATCCGGGCAGAGAAGCATGTTCTTGGGACCGTAATTCTGTTTTTCCAGGGAGAGCTGAACCTGATCCTGTACAAAATCCGCTTCGATCACTTCCTGAAATTCAGGCCTGCCCTTTACTCCCTTGCTGAGACTCCAGCGCACCATGCCGTCATTGACCGCTTCGTTGTTGTCAATCCCGACTTCACAGCGGATGAAGCGGTTGGAGACGAACAGTTCGGTCTGCTGGGGATCGAAGGGGACCCATCCCAGATCCGGAAAGTAAACCTCGATCCATGAGTGGCGTCCCTGGCCCATTTTAAAGGTGAATTCCCCTTCACTCGAACGCACCGTGAAGGGTTGTTTGAGAGTGACACCATTGACAATGCGGACCGGTATACCGACACAGCGCATCAGAGCAGCTGAGAGATGCGAATAATTCTGGCAGTTGCCCTTTCCGTTCTCGAAGGAATAGATCGCATCGTACTGCATGGGCGGGGACACATAGCGCATGTTGTCGATCAGCCATGTGAGGATGCGCTGTACAGCATCGAATTCCGTTTTCACGCCGCTCACCAGCTCTTTCGCTTTGGCCTGTATTCCGGGATCCTGTCCCTGCACCTGTTCCGTGAAAGTGAGATAATCCTTTATTTCCGGAGGAACCCCGGTCAGAGGAAAAGACGCGCCTGATTCCAGCCGCCTGAGACGGGTTTCATTGGCTGCTGCGAACCGCATGGCCACATCCACAGGTCTTGAGGGTTTGTTCCAGACTGCGGTTACGATCTGATTGCCGCGTTTGTCTTTCTCCTCTTTACGGGAATCCGGTTCAGGAGTCATAACGAGCTGAAAATCCGATACCTGCTGATTGTATGTGGGTGAAGAGTACGTTTCAGGGACAACGAAGCTCAGTTTCAGTG
>CAYXFJ010000390.1:0-1687 GCA_964464265.1 uncultured bacterium | reverse complement strand
TTTATGTCACGAAAACTTATTCTCATTGCAGGATCTTCTGTCGCTGTTCTGGCAGTTGTTTTTGCTTTGCTCACCGGTTGTGCATCTTCAAAAGCCTTCTGGGGGGACCTTGAAAACGGCCTCATCCTGATGTACAAGCTGGACAAGGATGTATTGAAATACGAAGCGTCCAACTCTCAGATCCAGAACCTCGAGATCATGGGCTCGTCCCTGCAGAACGTGACGAACTCTACCACGGTTATGACCATCAGTCCAAAAGCGAAAAAGGAACCGAATTACGTAGTGGACGTGACCATCGAAGACATGATGCTCGATATTAAATCGTTCCAGGGCAATATTAAACCTGATATGAGCGGTTTGAAAGGCAAGGGATTGGGGATGACCGTCACGCCTGTTGGAGTAGAATCGGATTTCACCGGAGTTGAAAATCTGAAATACTCGATACCGGGTGCCGGAGAGAGAAACGCCTCCGCAGGACTGAAAACCCTTTTTCCGGACATGGCAGGCAGACCCATAAAGGTCGGAGACACCTGGGACACTGTCGAGAATATCGATGAAAATGAAGGGGGGATGGATATTCATCTTGTGTTCAACAACAAGAACACGCTTACCGGAACTGAGACTGTGGACGGGATAGAATGCGCGGTCATCTCCGTGGAGACCCAGGGAACCATGGAAGGGACAGGAACACAGGGCGGCATGGACATGACCTTCGAAGGGGAGATCAGCTCCAAGGGTTCCATGCATTTCGCCTATCAAAAAGGCTGTCTTTATAAAGCCCTGTCGGATGGTTTTATTGAAGCGACCATCGTAGGTACAGGAGCCCAGGATATCACCATTCCCATGACCCAGGAGCTGAAATCCGAGATGAAACTCATGAAATGAACTGCGGAGGAGATCATGAAGTTCAGAACCGTACTCATTTTCCTGGAAACCCTGGCGCTGACAGGCCTCATCATCGTTCCTGCTGCGGTTTCCGCCGCTGGTCTTGAAGTGATGCGTCTCAAATGTGAATATAAAACCAATCCTCTCGGGATCGGGACAGAACATCCACGCCTGAGCTGGGAAATAACATCCGATAAGCGCGGCATCCTTCAGAGCGCTTATGAGCTCCGGGTAGCAGAAAATCCGGCAGCACTGAAAAACACCAAACAGTGCCTCTGGGCTACGGGAAAGGTAACCTCCGGTCAGTCCATTCATGTCATATACGAGGGACCTCTTCTGAAATCCGGACAGCGTGCATACTGGCAGGTCAGGATCTGGGACCAGAAGGGAAAAGCCTCGGCCTGGAGCCAGCCTGCATTCTGGGAAATGGGACTTCTTTCCCCGTCCGACTGGAAGGGAATGTGGATACGTCCGGATCTGAAAGAAGATTCAGCCCGCTCCAATCCCAGCCCCATGCTCAGGCATGCTTTTTCAGTGAAAGGGGCTGTGCGTTCCGCGAGAGCCTATATCAGCGCCCTGGGACTTTATGAAGCACACATGAACGGCCTGCGCATCGGTGACGAAGTCTTCACGCCCGGATGGACAGCCTATGATTCAAGGGTTCAGTACCAGTCATACGATGTGACGGAACATATCGTTCAGGGGGAGAACGCTGTGGGTGTTTTGCTGGGTGACGGATGGTACCGCGGGAGCTTGGCATGGAGTGGAAACCGTACTGTTTACGGCAAATATCTCGGGCTGC
>CAYXFJ010000389.1:0-1687 GCA_964464265.1 uncultured bacterium | reverse complement strand
TAAAAAGTACTTGACAAAAACAGAGCACTGTTCTATATTACTGCAAAACCTGTCATAGATCATCTTACCCGATTAGATAACTCCTATGAAAAATCATCCTGACAACAATCAGGAAAAGAACAAGCGCGAAGAGATACTCAGAGCCGCGAAAAAACTCTTCATGGAACGCGGATATACCCATACTTCTGTAAGGCATATCATCAAAGAAGCCGATACGTCGATGGGGAATCTCTACTTTCACTTCAAAAATAAAACAGAAATTGTCAGAGTCATATCCAAAGAGTTCCTGGACATACTCAGAAGACAGATAAAACAGGTCAATGAGCTGGGATTAAGCCCGGAAATCGGTTTTGCCCTCGATTTTCGTATTGGATTTATTACGACACTGGAGGATGAAAAGCTGTCCAGATTATGGCTCAACGTGCGCAATACTCCGGAGATCCATCAGTACTCCCTGGAAAATAAAAGGATCCGGCTGCGTTCGTTTTTTGGTGACCGGTTTTCCGGGGATGAACTTAATCTGCTGGCTCACGCCATTCAGGGCATATCCGATTCGTTTTTTGAAGAGAAAAAAGCCGGCACCTTAAAGGTGCCTTCGGTTGTGTTAAGCAACACGATCATTGATTACAGTCTGCGTTTGCTCGGTTATTCGAGACCTCAAATTCAAAATGCCATTCAGGAAGTCGAAAAGTATATTACAGCAAAGCGAATCTCAACGGATGATTATTTCAATTTCTAAAGGAATCACCTTTGAACGGTCTAAGAAGATTTCAAAAATGAATGTGAAAGGAGGTGTTTGGCACTACAACTTTTAGATGCCTACATATAGAAACAACAGAGAGGAGGTGATCCAGCCAGACGATTGTTCAGCAGTATTGGAGGAAAAAAGGAAGGAATTTAGCCTAAAGAAGGAGAAAACTATGATATTCAAAGCAAGGTATTCTCAGGTTTTCTTCATCATTGCACTGCTCGTCGTAGTATTTCAGGCGGGTACAGCATTGATGGCAGGCGACATCGTGGGCCGCGTAACCGACTCGGAAAGGGGAACTTTCCTGCAGGGCGCCAACGTTCAGATCGAGGGAACCAATTATGGAGCAGCTGCGGACCGTTTCGGCGTATACCGGATCCTGCGTGTGCCTCCAGGAAGATATACCCTGGTGGCGACTTTTATCGGTTATGAGAGATATACAGTCGAGGTCAGTGCAGGAGCCGGTGATGCGGAAACCACCCAGGATATCGCCATGACCATGACCAGCGTGATCTTCGATGCAGTCGTGGTCGAAGGACAGCGTGAAGGGCAGATGAAAGCTCTGAGCCAGCAGCGAACATCCCCGAACATCAAAAATGTCGTGGCACAGGAGCAGATGGAACGTTTCCCTGATATTAATACTGCTGAAGTACTGCAGCGTATTCCGGGTGTGTTCATCCAGAGAAGCCAGGGAGACGGCCGTTATGCGTTTGTCCGGGGTACTGCACCCGGACTCAGTCTCGTGACCGTTAACGGCGAAAAACTGGCGACGAACCGCGTTGAAGAACGTTATGCACAGCTCGATATTATTGCGGCAAGCCAGCTGGCATCCGTGGAAGTCGTGAAGGCGATCACCCCGGATATGGACGGTGATGCCATCGGCGGATCCATCAATCTGATAACCAGAAGCCCGTTTGATGCAACCGGGACACACTACAG
>CAYXFJ010000388.1:0-1728 GCA_964464265.1 uncultured bacterium | reverse complement strand
AACCAGGATCTGCTGGTTTGCAGCGAATATACGGGAGCCAAGCTGCCAGCCTATCGCGTACTTTTCTGCTGAATACGGCCTGCACCATTCCCTGCCGTTCTACGCAGGTGGATTAGGTTTTCTGGCAGGAGATTACATCAAGGAATGCAGTGACCTCGGTGTCCCTATGGTTGCAGTGGGATTCACGTATCCGGGGGGGTATCTGCGACAGAAGATCAGGATGGATGGGTGGCAGGATGACGTACATGAAGTCCTTGACAGCGATGCAGCTCCCATCGAAAGGGTACTGAATGAAAAGGGTGAACAGCTTGTTGTCAGGGTTCCTTTTATGGAGCCGCCGATTTACACAGCGGTCTGGAAGGTGGATGTCGGGAAAATTCCTTTGTACCTCATGGATACGGATATCGAACAGAATGAACCCTGGAACAGAGGAATCAGTGCGCGGCTGTATCTTGGTGACATGGAACAGCGTCTTCTTCAGGAAATGGTTCTGGGGATAGGAGGCATCGCCGTACTGAATACTCTCGGAATCAGGCATTCCGTCATACATCTCAATGAGGGACACTCTGCCTTTGCAATTATGGAAAGAATCAGGGAACGGATAGAGGAAGGGATGAACTTCAAAGACGCGGTCGAACGGGTCCGTGCAACAACTGTGTTCACCACGCATACCCCTGTGCCGGCAGGCCATGACGTCTTTCCCTTTCATCTCATGGATAAGTATTTTAGTCACTGCTATCCCTTTCTTGGCCTGACCCGCGAGCAATTCCTCGAGATGGGGACGAATCCGAAAGAACCCGGAGCAGGATTCAACATGACAACCTTCTCACTAAGGCTTTCCTCCTTTACCAATAGCGTCAGCAAAAAACATGGTGAAGTCACCCGCAGCATGTGGCACCATCTGTGGCCTGACAGGAAGGAAGAGGATGTCCCGATTGTCTCCATAACAAACGGAATCCATGTGCCGACCTGGGTCGAGCCCAAGATCGAGCTCCTTTTCAACAAGTATCTTGGTGCACGCTGGCTTGAAGATCATGACAATCCTGCTGTCTGGGAGTTGGTCGACGATATTCCGGATCAGGAATTATGGAAAGTCCATCACTGGCTGAAAATAAAGTTGCTGAACTTTATCAGGGAACAGGCGCGAAGACGATGGATACAGAACAGGGTGAATCCGGACAGCGTCATCTCCAATGGCGTTTTGCTTGACCCAACGACCCTCACTATTGGTTTTGCCCGGCGCTTTACCGCATACAAAAGGCCGGATCTTATCTTTAAAAATTTGGACCGGTTGAAGAAAATTCTCAACAATCGCTGGCGGCCAGTCCAGATTATATTTTCAGGGAAAGCCCACCCTGCTGATGATGAAGGCAAGCGGATACTGCAGAGAATATTTACTCTTGCGCACGATCCTGAGATGGGCGGAAGAATTGCTTTTGTCGAAAACTATGATGAACAGCTCGCTCAGTACATGGTTCACGGTGTTGATCTCTGGCTCAATAATCCGCAGGCCCCGATGGAAGCATGCGGAACAAGCGGAATGAAAGCCTCACTGAACGGTGTCCCCCATATCAGCATTCTTGACGGGTGGTGGATAGAAGGATTTAACGGAAAAAATGGGTGGGCGTTTTCAGGCGATCGTGATGAGAGGGATGCAGAGGCAATATATCATCTCCTCGAAACTGAAATTGTTCCCCTTTACTATACTCTGGACGATTCTGGCATTCC
>CAYXFJ010000387.1:0-1770 GCA_964464265.1 uncultured bacterium | reverse complement strand
GGCAAATTCATTCATTCGACGATGAAAAAGAAGAAAACGGGCAAGGTCTGAGTTTCCGATCTGATTTGCGATAAACGGGAAGAAGCCCTGGCTGAACTTACGGTAGAAGGTGCCATGACGAATTTGATCCACGATATACAGAAAGCCCGACAGAGAGAACGGATATCCACACAAAAACCATAGAGGAAACCCATGCGGCGAAGAACTTTTCTTAAAATGACGGGAACGGCTTCCATCGGATTATCGGTCGCAGGGTTGCCGCTTTCCGTGCTTCCCCGGACAACAGGGCGATCCGATCTGCCTGCAGCCGGGAAGGAAGACCGGCGTCCGAACATTCTCCTCATCATGACCGATCAGCAGTTTGCCGATGCCCTGGGATGTGCAGGAGCACAGGACCTTAAAACCCCTGCGATGGACAGCCTGGCCGGCAATGGGCTCCGTTTCAGCAGGGCCTACTGCATACAGCCTTTGTGCGTCCCCTCCCGTGTGGGTATGTTCACAGGCCGTTACCCCCATGAAGCCGGCGCGCCCATTAACCAGAATGTCCGGGAAAATTCGATTCTGGGACCCATGATGGGAGCGATTTTCTCGGATGCCGGATACGAGACCTATTACGCGGGGAAATGGCATCTCGGAATCCCGATGGAACAGGCGGATGTCCATGGTTTCCGGCATATGGCCTATATACGCGACAACAGGGTGGATCCCGATGTGCCTAAAGGAACAGATGAATTCTTCAGGCAGATCACCGGGGAGAGGCCATTTCTCATGGTGGCTTCGCTGGTCGATCCTCATGATATATGCCAGTATGTCCGGGGTGAGGATTTTCCGAACGGGGACATTGGCTATCCGCCTCATCCGGACCTGTGTCCGGAACTGCCTTCCAATTTTGATATTCCTAAAAACGAACCTGAAATCATACGAGAACAGCAGGAAAACAGTTATCCCACCTATCCGACCCGGGTATGGAGGGACGGCCTCTGGAGACAGTACCGGTGGGCTTATCACCGGATGATCGAGCTGGTGGACAGCCGTATAGGTGAAATACTCGGCCAGCTCAGGGCATCCGGATTTGAGGAAAACACGGTGGTGATTTTTACGAGCGATCACGGGGATGGGTACGGGGCGCATAAATGGAACCAGAAGCAGGTGCTGTACGAGGAGACGGCCAGGGTACCGTTCATCATCAGCTGGAAGGGGAAGACCGGACCGAAGGTGGATGATACAACGCTCGTAAATGTCGGGCTGGACCTCATCCCCACAATGTGCGCTTTCGCCGGGATCCGTCCTCCTGCCCATATGAGGGGAGTGAGCCTGAAGGCTCTGGCCGAAGGGAAAAAACCGGAATGGTCACGCGATCACATCGTGATCGAAACGGAATTCTGCACATTCAACAAATCCTATGGAATCCGGGGCCGCTGTGTCCGTACCGGGCAGTTCAAATATATCGTTTACGACCAGGGAGAATGCCGGGAACAGCTTTTCGATATGAAAAGCGATCCGGGCGAAATGAACAATCTGGCATTCGATGAGGGGATGAAAAGCATTCTCGTCCATCACCGGGATCTTCTCTTAAACTGGATAAAAGAAACCGGAGATCATTTTCAGATGCAGGAATAGCTTTAAGGTTTTGTAATAAAGTCCACCGGCCGCTCTACTGAGGTGAAAAAAGGGCAGCAGCAGGATGAGCCGGCCGGATCACAGCATAGAACCTGCCTTATTGATTGATCCCTGCCAGGTCCAGAAGAAACGCATAGAGAAACGCCATTT
>CAYXFJ010000386.1:0-1775 GCA_964464265.1 uncultured bacterium | reverse complement strand
TAGCAGAAGCGAATCCCGGGAAGTTTACTGTACTGGATCAGGCAAAGGTGCTGAATGGTCATGATGCATGGGGACCTATTGCCCTGGCTGGCGGCAGAATGCTGATGAGGGATTCCAAACGTATGATCTGCCTTAATGTGGCAAGAATGTGAAGACCGTTTTCAGGAGGAATTGTATCATGAGTTTTTTAAAAAAATATTCTACGGGGATTTTCACCGGTGCTGCAGCCATCGGGGTCCTGGGTCTGGGATATTATTTGATCACCTCTGAAAGGCATATGGAAAGGAAAAATCCCTACGAGTACAATATAGATTATTTTAAAAAGACCGGGGGAAATACACTGTACCGGGTCGAAAAAGAGATCAGGCCGCCAATGAAGGAGCTTCATGCCATAGCTCTGGACCCTGCAGATCAGCTCATGGTTGCGGGTGACAGGAAATGTCTGATCTATGATACAGAAGGCATAATATCGGCTGGATTAGATCTGCCGGCTCCGGTTACATGCGCTGCATCCGGTCCGGGTGAGGTTTATATGGGATTCAGGGATCATGTGGCTGTCTACCAGAGGAACGGGACCCTTATTCGTGTTTGGGACAGTCAGGGACCTGATTCATATTTCACTTCGATCGCAGTTACAGAAAAGGATATATACGTCGCGGATGCGGGAAACCGTATTGTACTTCGCTATGACAAAAGCGGTCTTGTTTCAGGACGTATTGGAGAAAAGGATCCGGCACGCGATATTCCGGGATTTATCGTGCCGGGCCCCTATTTCGATCTTGCCATCGATCCGGACCAGACCCTGTGGGTGGTAAATCCAGGCCGGCATGCGCTTGAGAATTATACATCCGATGGCAATCTTCGCGGTTTCTGGCAGAAATCCTCCATGCGCCCGGATGGATTCAGCGGCTGCTGCAATCCCACTCATATCGCCATTCTTCCGAACGGTTCATTCGTGACCAGTGAGAAAGGACTGGTGAGGGTGAAGGTGCACGATCAGACCGGGCAGTTTACCGGTCTCGTTGCAGGTCCGGACCAGTTTGATGACGGGACCGTGGGCCTGGATCTCGCAGTGGATTCAAAAGCCAGGATCTATGTACTGAATCCTAAAAAGGGTGTGGTCACTGTATATGAGAAAACCGGTGAATGAAGCGGTATATAAAAGGAGTGCCAGCGGTTGAAGCTGGACACAAGAAGACCGCCGGCGGATGAAGAGGGATGGACTGGGAAAGCATGCAGGACGGACCGGACAACAGGGAGACGGCTGAATGAACGATACAAAAATTTCGCGCCGACGTTTTCTGAAAGGCGCGGTGCGCAACGGACTGGCAGGCGGCCTGTTCGTGATGACCGGTCTTTTCATCAAAAGGTCTCACGATCATCCTGAAGGAGAGTGCCCCGAGCATCTCTGTGAAGACTGCAGATATAGAAATGACTGTTATCCGGGATCTGTTCAGAAATCCAAAAGAAGCCAGGGAGAGTCTGAGACAGCGGGTGGAGTTACGGCTGAAAAAGAAAGGGAGGAAGAGTCCGGTGGCAGAAAACGATGACAATACCATGAACAGAAGAACGTTCGTGTGGCAGGGCATAGGAACAGTAGCTGCCATTGCGGTCGGGACGCTCGGAGGTATGGCTTTAAGGAAATCGTCCTCCGGGGACACGGTCTGGCAGCTGGATCCGGAGAAATGCGTTCAGTGCGAAAGATGCTCCACGCACTGCGTGCTCACACCTTCAGCGGTCAAATGTGTTCATTCCTATGACATGTGCGGATACTG
>CAYXFJ010000385.1:0-1777 GCA_964464265.1 uncultured bacterium | reverse complement strand
CACCATATATTCTATCAGGCAAGGAGAATACTATTGCAGTCAGACTCAACACAAAGAACTGGGATTCAAGATGGTATCCTGGAGCAGGGTTATACCGGAACGTCTGGCTGGTAAAAACCGGACCGGTACATATAGCTCATAACGGTGTGTTCTGTACAACTCCGGAGATTAAAAAAGAAAATGGAACTGTAAGTGTCAATACAGAAGTTGAAAGTCATCTGGATGGACCTATCTCAATTACTGTCAAAGCTTCAATTTATAAGCTGAACGAAAAACTCGAACCCTCAGAATTACCTGTTGCAGAATCGCCTGCCACCGGAACAATAATACCGGCAATGGATGAGCACAGGTTCAGGCTCGATGTGACGGTAAAAGACCCGGTACTCTGGGATATCAATGCTCCCGGGCTTTACAGGGCTGTTGTGACTGTCTCACAGGGAAATGAAATTGTCGATAGTTATGAAACAAACTTCGGTTTCAGGACCATAAACTTCACACCCCGCGACGGATTTTACCTTAACGGAAATAAAGTTGAGATAAAAGGAGTCTGCAATCATCACGACCTTGGCGCACTTGGTGCTGCATTCAACATCCGGGCTGCAGAACGGCAGCTCGAAATTCTGAAAGAAATGGGATGCAACGCAATCAGAACGAGTCATAACCCACCGGCTCCTGAGTTGCTTGACCTGTGCGACAGGATGGGATTTCTTGTTGAGGATGAGGCATTCGATGCCTGGAAAACATCCAAGAAAAGGAATGATTACAACAAACTCTTTTATGCCTGGCACGAAGAGGATCTCAGGGCAATGGTGCGACGAGACCGTAATCATCCGTGTGTAATTATATGGAGCACAGGTAACGAAGTGCCCGACCAGAATAACCCTGCTCTGTCAGAAAGTCTGAGGACAATTGTAAAATCCGAGGATAATACCCGTCCGGTAACAGTAGGGTGCGACCGTGACGAATCGGGTACCAACGGTTTCCAGAAAACCATGGATGTTTTTGGAATAAATTACCGCCTTTACAGGTACGATGCATTTTTCAGCCTGAAAGAGAATGATAATCTGCCTTTCCATTCGAGTGAATCAGCTTCAACAGTAAGTTCCCGGGGCGAATATTTCTTCCCGGTGGTTGAAGGAGACCTGGATAACAATCTTCCCGGGAAAGGCATTTTCCAGATATCTTCCTATGATCTGGCTTATCCGTCATGGGGCACCTCTCCCGATCAGCAGTGGGAGATGAATGATAAATATCCGGGCGTGTTCGGAGAATTCGTCTGGACAGGTTTTGATTATCTGGGGGAACCATCTCCCTATTATGGCGATCTGACAGGCCTCACCCCAAATACAAGAAGATATGAGCAGATACTAAAAATGCTTGAGAACCAGGGCGTTAAAGAAGTACCATCGCGCAGCAGTTACTTCGGTATTCTTGATCTTGCAGGCTTTAAAAAAGACCGGTTCTATCTCTACCAGTCAAAATGGAGGCCTGATCTCCCTGTGGCTCATATCCTTCCCCACTGGAACTGGCCGGATAGAAAAGGTCAGGTTACTCCTGTTCATGTTTACACATCCGGTGATGAGGCAGAACTTTTCCTGAACGGCAAATCCCTGGGAAGAAAAAAGAAAGGACAACATGAGTACAGGCTGAAATGGGATGATGTCATCTATAGTCCGGGCGAGCTGAAAGTTGTTGCTTATAAAAACGGCGAAAAATGGGCCGAAGATGTCATGAAGACCACTGGCAGAGCTGCCCTGCTATCCATGTCAGCCGACCG
>CAYXFJ010000384.1:0-1800 GCA_964464265.1 uncultured bacterium | reverse complement strand
CACGAACCGGTCTGGTCATTCTGAGGAACCGCATTTGAACAGAGAAACGGAGTCAAAAACTCAGTGCCGCGACGAATGAAAAAAGGCATGACACATCCACTGACCGGGAGGCGTCTCTACATCCCGCGGATGAGCACGGGCGGTGCCAGGGCCATGGCAGCGGCATTCCGGTCTCTGGGCGTCGATGCCGATGTCTCTCCCCATTCCGATGACAGGACGCTCGCTCTGGCTGGTCTTTGCACCACGGGTGAAGAGTGCCTGCCCCAGCGCATCACTCTGGGGAATTTTCTGAAGGTGATCAAAAGCGAGAATTTTGTGCCGGAGAAAACAGCCTTCTTTCTTCCCACCTCTTCAGGGCCCTGCCGGTTCGGCCAGTATGCGCCTCTATTGAAAAAGATTCTGAAAGAAATGGGATTAATGGATGTTCTGGTCTTCTCTCCCACAAGCTCCAACGGATATAATGGCATCGCTGCAAATGTCATCAAGTTCAGGCGCACCGCCTGGCGTGCCCTGGTAGCTGCGGATATTCTGAGGAAGCTCACTCTCATGTACCGCCCTTATGAGAGAGTTAAAGGATACACGGACCGGATTCATGAGGAGGGTCTCGACAGTGTATGCGGGATACTGGCCGACGGCTCACAGAGCCTGAAAATCCAGGAGAAAAAACTAAGAGAATCCCTGGAACAGGCAAGGGACCGTTTTCAGTCCATTCCCCTGACTCAAGAACCCGGCTCAAGACCCCTCATAGGTCTTGTAGGAGAGATATTCATCCGGCTCAACAGCTTCAGCAACCAGGAGCTCATCAGGAAGATTGAAGCACACGGAGGAGAGGTCTGGATAGCGGACATATCGGAATGGATCTGGTACACCCAGCTTGAGGAAGAGAGAAAGCTAAAGGAATCGGACCGGACCTTCAGTCCGGCAATGGCCTCTGCACGTATAAGGAGACATATCCAATCCATGGATGAAAGAGCGCTCATGGCCCCGTTCCAAACAATCTTCCGGAACCGAAGAGAGACGGATGTACAGGATGTTCTCAGATACAGCGCCCCATACCTCCCGGCCAACATGGCCCTGGGGGAAATGACGCTGAATACCGGAAAAACCCTGGCTTTTTACCGTTCCGGCTGCCATGGCGTTGTGGATGCCAGTCCCTTCACCTGTATGAACGGCATTGTGACGGAAACGGTTTATCCATATGTCTCTCTTGATCTGGGCGGATTCCCCATTCGTATCTTTTACTTTGACGGAGTGCCTTTTGACCTGGACGAGGATATCGAAATTTTCATGGAGCAGGCCATGGCGTTCCGTCAAAAACAAAAGGGAAAAAAGGCCGTATGATTCAAAACATCATCTTTGATTTTGACAGGGTGTTTATCGGGGAGGACGGTGTGGATCTGCTGACCGGAAAAGCCCTCAAGCGCCGGAAAAAAGAAGCGCGGAAGAGTGCTCTGGAGAAGGTGAAGCACCTGTCCAGAGCCGCCAGAACCGGTGAGACCCCGCTGGGCGATTCCCTTCGCAGGCGTTTTGAGATTGCAGGTATCACAAAAGAGGATTTGAAAAACGCTGTTGAGGATATCCCGGGGATGCTGAACCCGGACCTCAGAAAATGTGTACACATCCTGCAGGACAGCGGAAAGAACCTCTTCGTGATGAGCCACAGTCCGCTTGAACTGGTGCTGGCGGGTACCCGGAAAATGAAAATACTTCCGGAGAATGTCTTTGCGAACGATATCCGCCTGGAAGGTAATCGCATCACAGGTCTCGATCAAGACCATCCTCTGTTTTTCAATTCCGGAA
>CAYXFJ010000383.1:0-1809 GCA_964464265.1 uncultured bacterium | reverse complement strand
TTACGAGTGAGCTGCTCTACCAACTGAGCTAGGGTGGCCTTAAGAAACATTGAGAATGTAAATAACTTTTAAATTAATGTCAAGCCTGTAATCCCGGGATAAGCCCGGTACAGGCCATGGACAAGGTCAGGATTACGCCCGGGATGGGGAAGCTTCTCCGGGGATTTCCGGCTCCGGATAAAGCAACCCCGGAACCCGTCAATAAAAAAAGCTGCAGACCTCGAACAGGTTCTGCAGCCTTCTTGATCCTTCATTTTACTGCCTGCCACCAGATAAATGCAACAGGATAAACGGAAGACAGAGACAGCTTTAAAGACCGCCTATTTGCCGGCCGCCTTCTTCAGCATGTTCCTGGCAACGAAAAAGTAGAGCAGGAATCCGACACCGGCCAGGATGAAAATGCTGCCAACAGTGATTTCCTCCTCCATGTCCGAAGGCACTATCTGGCCGATGAGTACGGCCAGTCCAATCCCCACACATACAAATCCCCATTTGAGTGAGGAAGGAACGAGATGATCCATCTTCGAGGCATAGAGGTACTTGACATTCTCATCGACCATATTCTTTTCGATGAGCTTGTGCCTCAGACTGTTGTCGGAAAGCATCTTCACAAAAATGAGAATGGACCCGAATATGATACCAACGATCATTGCATCTGACATGGGATCCTCCTTTCTGGTATAAACCGTTTGCCTTTTCATGGAAATCAGACAGGTGAGATATAAAAATGTTGCATGAAAAACAAAAAAAAATTTACTTGACTTTTGCAACATCTTTTCACATAATCTGTCAAATAGTAATAGAGTATGATCCATACAGAGACGAGAAAGGAAATCCGGCATATTATAGACCGGATCCGGGACGGAGAAAAAGAGGCATTCCGTATCCTGATCGAACGGTATCAGCCCCTGGTAATTCACATTGTTTTCAGGCTGGTTTCCAGAGATGAGGACAGAGAGGATATATGCCAGGATGTGTTTATCCGGGTCTATGAAAATCTTGGCGGGTTCCGGTACCGGTCAAAAATGTCCACATGGATCGCACGGATCGCATACAACCGGTGCATCAATTATCTGGAGAAAAAGAAAGTGCCGCTTCTGGAAGATAAAATGCCCGAATGCACTTTTGATGACATACCTGCCGGGGATGAGAATCCTCTATCCCTTCTGGAGATGAACGATTTATCCTTCAGGATCCATGCTGAACTGGAAAAACTCAGTATACCGTTCCGGACTATCCTGACCCTTTACCATCTCGAGGACATGAGCTACGAAGAAATCGGACACATTATGAACCTGCCTGAAGGCACTGTGAAAAATCATCTTTTCCGGGCACGGAAGCAATTGAAGAACCTGTTACTGAAAGAATACATGCGTGAGGAAATATGAAACACCTGAGCGATAAGCAAATTCAGGAGCTGCTGGAGAAAGACAATCTTCTTTCCGGTCCCGGGCGGGAGCATCTAAAATCCTGTCCGGCCTGCCGCAGACAGCTCGAGCTTTACCGCATTATGGAACTGGAACTGAAATCCGGTGAACGTGTCGGCAATCTCCCGGAGGGTTTTGCGGATTCCGTGCTCAGACAGCTACCGTTTCATGCAAGAACCATCCGGTTCGAGCTGAAAGATGTTTTGCTGTTCGGTATTCCATGGGTGGTTGCTTTCACATTATTCTTCATACTGGTGGATACGAAGCCGGTTCTGGAACTGTTCAGCGGATTTCAACTGCCTGCTTTTTCATTCGAGCCTTTTTATAGAATCATGAAACCGGTCATCAATCTGGTGCAACAGAGAATAACTGTTTATATCAG
>CAYXFJ010000382.1:0-1814 GCA_964464265.1 uncultured bacterium | reverse complement strand
CAAAACCTGTCTTTTCCTCACCAGCGGAGCGGTTCAGCACCGTACAGGATCCACAGATCTGGACAGGCTGGGGGGGCTCGGAAAACTCATGCCCTACACGTTCACCTCTTTTCTTATTGCGGCGTTCGCGATTTCAGGGATTCCGCCGCTGAATGGATTCGTCTCCAAATGGATGATCTATCAGGGATTGATCGAGCTGGCACAGGTCGGGGATAAATTATGGGTGATCTGGCTCATTGCTGCCATGTTCGGCAGCGGTTTGACCCTTGCTAGCTTCATGAAACTGACACATGCCGTTTTCCTCGGCGTTCCTTCGAAGCAGGTTCAGGCCGGCAAGATAAGAGAAGTGGGTGCGGGAATGGTGATCCCCATGGTGATCCTCGCTCTTCTCTGCATCGTGTTCGGTATTTTCGCATTCCAGGTTCCTTTGAAGTATTTCCTGATGCCTGTCGTTCCAGGGGTCACTTTTCTGGGTATCTGGTCTCCGGGACTGGCCATGCTTATGATCTTTCTGGGTCTTCTTGTGGGGCTCCTGATCTACTTTATGGGCAACTGGAAGGGGATAAGGGAAGCGGAACCTTTCATCGGAGGAGAAAAAATCCCTGCAGAAGAGAGAGTGACGGGCACCGGATTCTATAACACGATAAAGGAAATGAAATTTATCCGTACATTCTACAGCTGGGCAGAGGCCAAATTTTTCGATATCTATGAAATGGGAAGCAAAGCATTTTTTGCAACGGCAGGTTTATTTCAAAAAGCTCATACCGGCGTATTGAACACATACGTATTATGGATGTATGTGGGTCTTGTTATATTATTCATCACGATGATGAGGAGGTAGTTCATGCTGACAGCCCTCATCCTGCTTGCTGTACTCATGATTCTGGGAGCAGTGGTTTCTCTTGAGAGCAAGGATCTGTTGTCAGGGATCATTTCTCTGGGGATCATCGGTTTCGCACTGAGCATGATCTTTCTCATTCTCGAAGCACCCGATCTGGCGATCGTGCAGATCATTGTCGAAACCCTGACTCTCGTTATACTCATAGCCGCAATACTGAAGACAACGCGTGAGGATACTGAGGATAAACTGGATTCCCGAAAGGTCCTCCTGTGGGGAGCAGGTCTGGTCTTTATGGTGGTATTCGTACTGGCATCCATCAGGGCTTTTCAGGATCTTCCGGATTTCGGTACGCTGAACTTAAGAATGGCCGTGCCTTATATTGAACAGGGATTGAGTCTCACAGGGGCCAGCAACCTGGTTGCAGCCGTGATCCTGGATCTCAGAGGATATGATACGCTTGGAGAAGCCACGGTACTTTTCACTTCCGTTGCCGGGGTGGTCACTGTGCTTCGCAAAGCGGGGAGGAAGAAAGAATGAGGGGAATGACCATCATTGTCAAGTGCATTACGCAGCTCATGGCTCCCTCGATTTTTCTTTTGGGTGTGTATGTCGTTTTCCACGGTCACCTGACGCCCGGGGGCGGGTTTGCGGGGGGTGTCCTGATCGCCGGCTGTTTTGCACTCATGGTACTGGCGTACGGTTCCGATGAGGTGAAAAGTGAAATGCAGAAATGGCGTTCCACCCTATTTGAAAGCATAGGCATCCTGATGTTCTGGTTCCTCGCCATCCTTGGACTTTTACAGGGATCCTATTTCTTTCTCAATGTCATCACCAGGATCAATCCGGGAAAGCCCTTTGCACTTTTCAGCGCAGGTATTATACCGCTCTGCAATATCGCCATCGGCATGGAAGTGGCTTCTGCACTTTTCGCAATTTTTATTACCCTGGCGGTATTGAAAACAGGAGAAAAGCT
>CAYXFJ010000381.1:0-1821 GCA_964464265.1 uncultured bacterium | reverse complement strand
TTATCTTTCTCAAGTTTGTCTGCATACTGGTTCCATCCCATCCAGGTGTACATCGATTCGTAGCGCCCGTCCGGAACATACAGCGTGTCTCCCTCAAATGCGTGGGGTCCGTCCATGAGCCGCCATTCCCACCTCCACTCCGGATCATACTTGTTGCGGCCGTAATGCGGCATATGAGCCGGAGTGAACTGATAATCCAGTGAAAAACGGAGTTCGTCCCTGGGATTTTTCGTGACCACATTGATCACCCCTGACTGCGACTGCCCGTACTCTGCATTGAAACCATTGCGCATGATCTTGATCTCTTCGATCATGCCTGGTTGTATGGACATCATTGGACGGTTCATCTTCTTATCCATCATGTCCATGCCGTCCATCAGAAATCCCACCTCCCGCGTACTGCCCGCACGGATACTGATATCCTCTTCCACAAGATTGCCCCTGATTCCGGACTGAAGGGACAGCATGTCCTCCATTCTGTTCGCAAAAGGCGTTTTTTCGTACTCTTCGGAAGTGACGAAATTCTCCGTTCCTGAAACATCCAGCTGTACCAGGTCGCGCTCTGCCTGTACCACCACAGACTGTCCCTCGAGCACGAGCTCTACAAGGCTGAAATCAACGACCGTGGTCCTGTCAGCGTTGATCTTCACCTGCTGCTGCGTGAGCCTTGAATACCCCATCATGGAGACTTCAATCGAATATATGCCCGGAGGCACCCTGAGAATAATGTATTCTCCTCCTGCATCCGCGGCAGCACCCAGATAGGTCCCTGGAAAATCGATCTCCACTCCGTTCACCCACTCCTTGCTCACCATCACATTTGCCCCGTAAAGAGGAACTCCTGTAGTGCTGTCTTTTACTCTTCCGCGGACCTTTCCCGTCACCCCGCAGAAACCGGACATCCAGACCATCAGGACAACAGCAGTGACCGGTATTCTGAGAATCCTATGGCTTCCCATTGGCTGGTCTCCTCAGCTGCTTCTCCCACCATTTCACATAATCCTCATCCGATACGTTTATGCTAAGTTTCATTTCTTTGAGGAAAGTCTCAAGACGTCCATTCGCTTCCCTATTCCAGTAATCGATAACGAACGATGGCTCCGGAAACATCCCCTTATCCTGTGTCTGGCCTATCCAGATATCGAGCTTTTCCCGAAGGTCGGAGAGGATACTCTGGTAGTTTTTTTCTCCTGCCAGATTTTTCAGTTCAAAGGGATCGGTCTCAAGATCGTACAGTTCCTCTGCAGGGCGTATCTCCGCCATGAACTTTTGCTGATCCGGTGTCAGACCGCCTCTTCTGTGCAATTCCCTGAGCAGAACAAAAGCCGGGTACTGTTTGTACTTGTACGCGTTCATCTGCATGTAGGGTTTATCAGGATAGAAATTCCGGATGTATTTATGCCGGTCCGTTCGCACACAGCGAATACGGTCCACGGTTTCATCACACCTGTCCCTTGCGGCAATGATGTGAGTTCTGGGCTTCGGCCGTTTTCCAAGAAACACACGCCCTTCCATATGATCCGGCGGCTCGATCCCGGCCATATAAAGGACTGTGGCGGAAATATCGATGGAGCTGACCAGCTCACTGCTGACCTGCGCCGGTTCTAATTCTTGAGGCCAGCGCACGATCAGCGGTATGTGTATGCCGCCTTCGTACAGCCACTGTTTTCCCCTCAGATGGCATCTCCCGTTGTCTCCGATGAAAATGACAGCCGTATTCCCGAGCAGATCTTCTTTGACAAAAACGGCAAGGAGATTTTCCGGCACACCGGATATTTCCCGCAGGAAGATTGCGAGAAGTGGCTGAAGAAGGCGGGAGGC
>CAYXFJ010000380.1:0-1827 GCA_964464265.1 uncultured bacterium | reverse complement strand
CGGAGAGGTGGCCGAGTTGGCTGAAGGCAACCGCCTGCTAAGCGGTTGTAGGGGCTAAAACTCTTACCGTGGGTTCGAATCCCACCCTCTCCGCTTTTTTTTATATGTCCGGATAGGGTTCCGTGCTGACCGGATGTGCTTGTTGAATACAGATTTCGGGCCTGATCACGGTCAGGGTTTCTGTATTGCCGTAAACCACATTTTTCGGAAAATCCATGGAAAAGGCTATACGCGTGCGTTTTGCTCCGAGCCCGACAGGTTATCTTCATATCGGAGGAGCCAGAACGGCACTTTTCAATTTTCTCTTTGCGCGAAGGTACGGCGGACGCTTTTTGCTCCGTATTGAGGACACGGACATTGCCCGGTCCAGAGGGGAGATGACGGAAGCGATATTGAGATCTCTCTCCTGGCTGGGATTGAGCTGGGATGAAGATCCGGTGTATCAGGCAACGCGCATGAAGCGGCATGCTGAAGTCTGTACGGAACTGGTGGACAGGAAAGCGGCCTACAGATGTTTTTGTTCTGCTGATGAGCTTCAAAAGAAGCGGGATGAAGCCCAGAAAGACGGAAGGGAATACCGGTACGATCGAAAATGTCTTGCGCTTCATCCGGATGAAATCCGTTCCAACCTGGAATCCGGCATCCCCTTTACTGTGCGCCTGCGGGTTCCGGAGGGTGAAACCACCTTCCCTGACACCATCAGGGGAGTTGTAACGATTCAGAACAGGGAGATCGATGATCTTATCCTGCTGCGTTCCGACGGAACTCCCGTTTATCAGGTGGCGGTTGTCGTGGATGATCATGATATGCAGATCACCCATGTGATCCGCGGGGACGACCATCTCTCCAATACTCCAAAACAGATCATGATCTACAAGGCTATGGAATGGGAGATTCCGGAGTTCGCGCATGTTCCAATGATTCTCGGACCTGACAAAAAGAGACTTTCAAAACGGCACGGTGCGGCATCTGTAGAAGCGTTTCGTGAACAGGGCTTTCTTCCGGAAGTAGTGGTCAATTTTCTGGCGCTTCTGGGGTGGAATCCGGGAGATGACCGTGAGATCATGACTCTGGACGAAATGGTAGAGGCATTTTCCCTGATACGGATCTCTAAAAATCCTGCGGTTTTCGATGAAACCAAGCTGACCTGGATGAACGGCCAGTACATACAGCGTATGGATGATGGTGAGCTTTTGAAAAAAGTTTCGGAAGAGCTGATACAGAGAGGATGGATCACTCAAGAGCAGGGGGATACGGAACGTCCCAAGCTGCTAAAAATCGTTCAGCTACTCAAGGAGAGGGTAAGGCGCATCGATGAATTTGCAGAAAAGAGCCGATATTTTTTCCTGGATCCGGACGCCTACGAGGAGAAAGCGGTACGCAAGCACTGGATGAAGGAGGGAGTAAGGGAACGTATAGCCAGGATTAGAGAAAAAATGGGCCAGCTGGAAACATGGACCGAGGAACAGCTTGAACAAATGGTGCGGGAAATGGCGGATGAGGAAGGCATAGACAGCGGTCAGTTCATTCATCCTGTGAGACTGGCGGTTACGGGTGTCAGCGCAGGTCCAGGATTGTTCGCATTGCTTGAAGTTCTGGGTGGTGAAACCGTTTTGAGGAGGCTTGGAAAAGCCCTGAACTGCTGGCCGGACTCAGTATCCGAAAAGGGGATGTGAATCCTGGCTCCGGAAGCGATGAAAAAGAAGGTTCTTATACTTAAACAGTACAAAAATGAATTGACTTTTTTTATGATTATATCTATATTAAAATTTCTATATGAACACTGGGGAGTCGTCCAATGGTAGGACATGCGGCTCTGGACCGTAG
>CAYXFJ010000379.1:0-1839 GCA_964464265.1 uncultured bacterium | reverse complement strand
GCCAGTTCGGATATGTCCCATTATCCTTCCTATAAAAATGCTTATGAAGTGGACAGACAGGTGATTGAGGCAGTTGCCGCTTTTCATACAAAGGATATATGGCGGCTCAATAGTGATCTGATGAAACAGGGCATTCCCAACCTTCAGTGCGTCATGTGCGGTACCAACATCCTCATCACCGTGATGATGACATCTGAGAGAAGAAAAGCCACATCTGTGGCAGTGCTGCCCTATGCCAATTCCGGGGATATTTCGGGCGAGAGGAACGAGGTGGTGGGATACGGAGCCGCTGCTTTCTATAGAAAAACGGAACGGACCGATACTGGAGGAAAAAACATGACTGAAGAAATCCGGTTCTCACCTGAAGAAACGGCACAGCTGTTCGAGATCGCCAGGGAAAGTATCACTCAAGCTCTCCAGAGAAAGCAGGTGCCTGAGGTTGATGTCAGGTCAGAGAATCTGAAACGGAAGAGGGGGGTATTCGTCACTCTCACCAATCATGGCAGGCTTCGCGGCTGCATCGGCTATTTCGATCCGGCATATCCTCTGTATGAGATCGTTTCGCGGATGGCAGTCGCTGCAGCCACGGAAGATTACCGTTTTCTCGGCAATCAGATCACCCTGAAGGAAATGGACGCCATACAGATCAAGATATCCGTCCTTTCTGAATTGAAAAAAGTAAGCTCGATCGAAGAGATCGAAGTCGGAAAACATGGTATATGGATAAAACAGGGCAGCCGGGGCGGAACTTACCTCCCCGAAGTCGCGACAGATATGGGATGGAACCGCATTGAATTCCTGGAACACTGTTGTGTTGAAAAAGCCGGGCTTTCGAAAGATGCCTGGAAGAAAGATGCGGATATCTATATTTACTCTTCTCAGATCCTCAGTGAGGACAGGTGATCCTTTTTCATCCGGTGTTGATAAAAGAGTAAGGTACTGTTTTCTTATCTGCTTATCTAAAGATCTGGAGTGAAAGAGGATAACGGTTTCTGGCTAAAAAGCATTTGGATTTTGAAGCCTGATCTATTATATTAAACTGTTTCTGAATACAGAAAATCAATGGAGGAGAGGATGAACATCGACGTAAAGCATGTTGGCGATGTGACTGTACTGGATATCAAGGGGAACTTAATGGGTGGCCCCGAAACGATATCTGTCCATGATACGGTCAAAGAACTCATCGGACAGGAAAAGAAAAAAGTCGTCATCAATCTTTCCAAAGTCAAATGGATGAACAGTTCGGGATTGGGAACGATGATGGGATGTCTGACCTCTATAAGAAATGCGAAAGGTGAACTGAAACTCAGCGGTGTGACTGAGAAAGTGAAAAGTCTGTTCATGATCACCAAACTGATCACTCTTTTTGATACCTATGATTCTTCCGGCGATGCGGTGGAGGCTTTTCAAAAGGGCAAATAGGTGAGCCGGCAATTGAGATTATAGAAGAGATGAAGGTGAGGGGATTTTATCTGGCGGGTATTTACCCGCCTTTCTCATTTTAAACAAGCATTGCTGACGGAACCATGCAAAAAAACAATACCGTGTTCAAAGCCATTATCAGGCCTGTGGAAAGAGAACTCAGGGCTTTTGAGAATGCCTATCTCAAACAATTCCACATCGAAAGCCTGCTCCTGCAGCCGCTTTTACATGGTATTGGAGAAGACAGGGGGAAAAGACTGCGTCCCATCACGTTCTTCCTGGTGCAGGGACTTGTGGGATCTTCAAAGTTGGAGGGGGTTGATGTGGCGGTTCTGCTGGAGATGCTCCATACAGCGACCCTCATTCATGATGATGTGGTGGACCGGGCGCAGTTACGCAGGGGGAGCCTTTCGGCCA
>CAYXFJ010000378.1:0-1867 GCA_964464265.1 uncultured bacterium | reverse complement strand
GGGCACCCCGATCACTGGGATCCCACACCCTGAGGATCAATTCCTGTTTACTCCCGTCCATCAGATGGTCAGTGATATCGATGGTGAAAGAATCGTATCCTCCATAATGGATCCCTGCTCTTTTCCCGTTCACGTACACCATTGCCTCCCAGTCCACTGCTCCGAAGTGCAACAAGAGCTTTCCTCCCCGGTATTTTGGAGGGACGTCAAACTCCCGCCTGTACCACATGCACCGGGTCTCATCGATTCGTTCCATCACTCCGGACAAAGCGGACTCGACCGGAAAGGGGACCAGAATATGTTTGTCATAGGTTTCGGGGGCAGGTGCATCCTTCGCCTGTACCGAAAATTCCCAGATCCCGTTCAGATTGCCCCAGATTTCCCTGACCATCTGAGGTCTCGGGTAGCTGGCATGAACACTGCCGGGTTTGACTTTATCCGTCCATCTTGTCTTTAAAACCGCAGCCTGAGGTTTCCACTTCGCCGTATCCCGGTTGGAACATCCGGCCGAGAAAATCGTCAGAGCTGCCAGAAGAGCAATAAGCCCGCTTCTTCTCCATTTAAAATTGGGACTCGCATGCATGGGACACTCCTGTGAAAGATCTTCAACATGCTGGGAAGATACATATTCGAATCATGTATGATTACATCCTGTTCAGATTCGCATCAAGAGTAATGGACTTGCCGGCTTCCGTTGGCCAGGAAACGGTTCTCTCTCCGTACCTTAGATTGAGTTCCTTTCCTTTTTGCGAAAGGATGGACGCCCGTACAAGCCGGCCGCTCTGCCATTTCATGTCCATGATGAAACCACCCCGCGCACACAGCCCCTTCACGGATCCTTTCTGCCAGGCTGCCGGAAGAGCGGGGAGAAGGTGTATCTCTCCATTATGGCTCTGCAGGAGCATTTCCGCAATGCCTGCACAGGCTCCGAAATTCCCGTCTATCTGAAAAGGAGGATGATTGTCGAACAGGTTCGGCAGAGTCGATTTCTTCACCAGGGAAAGAATATGCTCATAGGCTCTGTTTCCGTCAAGCAGCCTCGCATAAAAATTAATGATCCAGGCTCTGCTCCAGCCTGTATGACCGCCTCCATGTGCCAGCCTCCTTTCTATGGTTTTCCGTGCAGCTTCAAAAAGTCCGGAGTTGACAGGAGTGATCTGCGTACCGGGATGAAGACCGAAAAGATGGGACATGTGCCTGTGGCCAGGTTCCGCTTCTTCATAATCCTCGATCCATTCCTGAATTGTGCCATTCTTTCCGGTGCGCACCGGAGGAAGCCTTGAAATCGTTTCACCCAGTATCCTGGCGAAGGAAGTATCTGTTCCGAGGTTCTTTTCCGCCTGAATACAGCCTTTAAAAAGTTCGGTGATGATCTCGATATCCATGGTGGCTGCGTGAGTCATCCTGTACGTTTTTCCGGAAGGCAGGCGGAAGCTGTTTTCAGGTGAATTGGAAGGAGCGGTCACCAGATTACCCCTCCCGTCTTCGATCAGAAAATCCAGGACAAAAAGAGCGGCCTCCTTCATCAGGGGATAGGCATGGTTTTTCAGGTAGGGTACATCCTGAGTAAACTCAAAATGCCTCCAGAAGGACAGACTCATCCAGGCCGCGGCCATGGGAAACATTCCCCATTGAACACCGTCCATGACACCCGTCCTGCCGAAAGCATCCGTAAGATGGTGCATGGTCCATCCCCTTGAGCCGTACATCTCCTTTGCTGTCTCCCTTCCCGGTTCCACAAGTCTTTCGAAAAAATCTGTAAGCGGATAAACGGTTTCAGGAAGATTGCAGAGGTCCGCAGGCCAGTAATTCATCTGCAGATTGATGTTCGTATGAAAATCCGAGTTCCACGGAGCGTTCATGTGAT
>CAYXFJ010000377.1:0-1875 GCA_964464265.1 uncultured bacterium | reverse complement strand
AAAAGGTCACCGGACCGGAATCCGGATCCTGGGAACATGGGACAGCATCCGCCAGGTATGCATAGATATTCTGCGGAGAACCGGTAGTCCCTTCCGGCCACTTATCCTTGGATGCATTTTCCATGATAGACCAGTGAAGGATATGCATCCCGTACCGGATGGGGATCACGCTTGTGAGTCCGTCCTCGTAAACGACCTCGTACCAGCCCAGGAGATCCGCCGTGTCATCGAAGCTGAATATTTTCCGGTAAGCAGGCTCATTCCTTGCGGGTTTCGCACATGCGTGAAGGAATATCAGGCTGTTCACGTCCTCATCAATCCTGATCTCCGTACTTTCGTTCAGGGGATTCCCCTGACCCGTTGTTTTCACAGCAATAAGATTGTTCTGAGAATTTTCCTGCGGTATGTGGAACTCCCTGCTCCCGGAGCGCAGAACCCCTGTACTTAAATCCTGAAGGCCGGATAAGGCGGCATCCGCAAACCCCGCATTGCAGTATGGACTAATATCAACCGGTTCAACAGGCCTTCCCTCGGCTGAAGGGCTTTTGTCCCTGCTCAGACGGTTCCGGATTTCCGGCACAAGCTGATGAACGGTTTTAATAAGAGTAGGCCGGTCTGTTTCCTGCTGTGACCAGAGAAGGCTTGCACAGCCCAGGAAATCGTAAAGAAGATCTTTTCCGAAATTCATCTCCGTTGTCCCCGCCCAGGAGGACGGAGCGCCTCCCAGAACGCCCTCGAGACTGCTTCTTCTTTCCCATCCGCTGATATTCGGGCGGAAATTCCCGTAAACCTGATTGAAACCAAAAGCCTGTACGGTCTTGTCATTTTCCTCATCCCCCCAGAACCAGTTGAATATAAGAATATCTTTGGGAATAGCCTTTTCCACCTGCTCGGGGCGTAATGCTCCGGGCATTTTGTACTGATAGCCGGAATCGCTCTTGCGGTCGCGGTATCCTTTACTTCGCACATTTTCTACGAGATGATCCCCCCACATCGCCACCCCTATCCCCCTGTCCCTGCAATACCGGTAAATCTTGTTCACATCAGACACAAATAGTTCTGTATAGTCTTTGCCCCTGCACAGTTCGCACACATCCACAGGCATTCTCCATTCATCATGCCCGATATGTACGGTCTTAGGATCCATCACTTCGATGTACTCGTCCATGACATCGAAAAGAAGCTCATAGGATCCGGGATTGGAAGGGCAGTAGGTATCAGGCCATTCCGCTTCCTTGATCTCTGCCAGCTCCCTGTGCTTCGTAAGCAGATAATAGACGTGGGTCAGAGAGGGTATTTCAGGTATTACCTCTATATGATACCGGCGGGCGTACCGGACGAGATCCGCCACTTCCTCCTTGTCGAGAATCCCTCCGTCCCCTGCATCATGATGGGCTGATACTGACGTCCCGGTCCCCAGGGACGGTCGCGCCGGGTATAGTTCAGGGAATTCGCAAATTCGACCGCTCCAGTATTGAGCTCAGGATGACGGTCGAGATGCATGCACGCATTCACTTCCATGATCAGCGTGTTGAATTTATAAAGAGCCATAAAATCGCGGATGAACCGCTTGAAAAAAGGGATATTTTCACGGCCCGGGATAAATAGCCGTATTCCCCGGAAAGGCGTCCTGGGCTTGTCCCTGACCTCCACCCCCTGCACCTCCACAGCATCGCCTTTTCTCCGGATGATCTGCCTGAGGGACTGGAGCCCGTAGAACGCGCCCCTGTCGTCGCTCCCTATAGCGGCGATAAAATCCCTGTTTACAAAAAGAACATACCCCTCCGGCCCCGGATCCTTTTCATTTACATTCACGTTATACCGTTTGCAGAATATACGAATCAGGGGATTTTTTATGGAACCGAGAAGAATACC
>CAYXFJ010000376.1:0-1881 GCA_964464265.1 uncultured bacterium | reverse complement strand
TTCATCTGCAATGTCCAGCATCAGTTCCACACGATCTGAAAGATATTCGAGCTGTATGTCCCTCAAATTCAGTTCAGCTTCCTCCAGATCGTTTTTAAGGGTATTGGGCAGCAAGAACGGCTGTTCGTACTTGAGATACAGCCGGTTATACAAATCGACCTCCTCACCACCATTATTCTGAATATATTTATAGAGCTTATAATTGAGAGACAGGTAACCGTTGGTAGGGAATCCGAAAAGCATGACCGGCTGTTTGATCGACAGATCGCTCTGCCAGAGCTGTGTGTTCTGCATTACAATTTCATCCCGGTACAGATTGGAATTCCATTTATAATCCGATATGCGCTGAAGATCCGGCGTTTTGAGGTCCATATAGATCTGAGTTTTCAGTCCGGCCTTCTGCGCTTTAAGCGAAAACATGGAGCGCCGGATTCCCATCTCGAGCTGTTTGATTTGATAGGAATTGTCCATGGCAATGTCAACTGCCGATTCCAGTGTCAGCGGTATTATCTTTCGGCTATCAGCCGCCCTTGAAATCCCGGTCAGTGACACAGTCATCCACATTCCAATGAGGATCGATCGGTTCATGTTTTACATCTCCCTTTATCGATGAGTGCTGATGCTTTCTTCCCGGTGGTCCCATTTGATTGTATTTTCACGTTCAGTCTTTCCTTTTCATATAGCGCAGATATTCCTCCCGGGTTACGATACACACCGGATCTTCATAAATCCCGCCGTTCTTTCCAGTATCCAGAACCCTTACAGCGATCACATTGGACCGGTCTTTTTGGATCAGCTCGGGAGGAATGAAATAGGCTCTTTCTTTCTTATAATAATCTTCTGTCTTCGCTTTTCTGTCTTTACCGGGGAATCGCCCCATGCCTCCGATTTTCTTCCCGTTGAAAAAAACTTCATCGATATCGTTGATCTTTCCCAAAAGCAGGATGAGTTTATTCCGGCTCGCCAGAGCGCTGATGATGACCGATCTGCGGTACCAGGCAATCCCGTCATAATCCGGATAACCCTGGTTCTCCCACCGCCCCGGCACCCGAATACTGCTCCAGGCGCCATCATCACAGGACGGTTTCGCCCATGACGGATCGTCACCTGTCCTGAACTTCCACGAACCGCTAAGATCGATCTCAAACTGCACCACATCCTCCCGCGAATAGATGCCGACATCACCATCGACAATCCCTCCTTTATCTCCAGCGTCATAGACCCTGACGGCAATCGTATTCAGTGCGTCAAACCTGATCATGTCCGCTGGAATCGCGTAAATCCTCCGGGTGCTGGATGCAGATTCATATTCAGGAGGAAAAATCCCGCTTCTTCCGATCTCCTTTCCGTTCAGATAGGTAATATCCACACCGTCCACTTTTCCCAATCTAAGATAGAGTACACACTGGCTCAAATCTGCAGGAATTCTGACCTGAATACGGTACCAGGCATAACCGTCATATCCGGGGAAACCCTGTTCTTCCCACGGATCCGGCACCTCGACGAGTTCCCATTTCGAGTCATCGAATTCGGGACGCGAATAAGCCGTATTATCGCCGATCTCAAACCGCCAGCGGGTCTCCAGGTCGATTTCTTTTTTCAGGTCCATGGAAAGACCTGCAGTGTGAAGAAGAAAAAGAAAGAACAGAAAGGCAACTCTCCGTTCCGGGATACCTGCGGGGAATACCGATTTCATGACCGTCTCCAGTACCTTTTTGCCTTCGTGGTTTTTTAGTAATCCGGTTACAAATCCGGATTCATCCTGCTTCATACATTATACAAAACGGAAGGCATGACAATGTCATCACAGTTTCATGAATTGTAATAAAATGTAATATGGGAGCAGACAGGAAACTCAGAGGATCAAGCGGTAACCGAGGC
>CAYXFJ010000375.1:0-1902 GCA_964464265.1 uncultured bacterium | reverse complement strand
CAGATACCGGGATTTCGCCTCTCAGATCTCCCCGAAACTCGGTACCGTTCTGCAGACAGGCGGCTCCCGGCTCTGGTCTTTCAGAAGCAATATCGGACGTTCCTTCCGGGCACCGTCCTTCAATGACCTTTACTGGCCGGAAGACGATTTTGCCAGAGGGAATCCCTCGCTCGGACCAGAGACAGGATTGAACATGGATGCCGGGCTCTCCTTCCAGAACCTTGTGCCCATTCCAGCTGAATTGGAGGTGACCTTTTTTTCGAACCGGATACACGATCTGATTTCCTGGCAGCCAGGCACGGACTGGAAATGGTCTCCCGTAAATATCGGACAGGCCAGGATCCAGGGAATTGAAAGCGTTTTTACCGTTCACACACCCGGGCATGGCGCTCATATTACAGTCGCCCACACTCTGATGAAAACAGAAGACCTGACACGCAGTGCATCCGGCGGAAATGCGCTCATTTACAGACCGGATGCAAAAACCGATTTTATCGCGGGATTCACGCTTCATAACTTTCAGGTCAATATCGACTACCGTATCGTCGGAAAACGGTACACGACGAGCGATAATTCCGCTTCTCTTCCGGGATACCGCATACTCAATGCAAATGCTGCCCTGACGTTTCGCGCTGGATTCTCAAACCTCGAGGCCAGGATCATGGTACAGAACCTGCTTGACCGTTCCATCACCATTCTGGAGGGATATCCTGTTCCCGGAAGGGAGATGCGGTTCACCCTGGGAATGACTATCGATTAGCTGCTTTTCGCAATGGCTGTGTGATCCTGTTTCATCGAGGGGGAGAAATAGTCTTCCATGGACAGACAGTATGGCCGTGGAAGACGGATCGGAGAAAAGGTGGGTATCTATCCTTTGACTTTACTGGCAAATTTCTCTATATTGATAGCACGATGAAAGCGCCCCTGAACAGACTGGTCATCCTGGCGCTTTTCATCTCCGTGGGAGTGGTTCTCGGTATAATACTTCTCTCTATACCAAATGTAGAGATGGTTACAGCGACTATATTCATAACGGGTTATCTCATGGGATGGAAAGAAGGTGCCCTGGCCGGACTGCTGACAGAGGGGCTGTTCTCACTTCTGAACCCATACGGACCTGCCGCTCCCCCTCTCTTCGCAGCTCAGGTTTTTTCCATGTCTCTGACAGGGCTTACAGGCGGACTCATCCGTTCAAGGATCGGCTTCAGGTCCCTGAAAAGTCATATTGCATTCTTATTATGCGGTTTTTTCTGTACTCTTTTCTTTTCAATTTCCACCACTCTCGCATTCGTCCTGTTCATGGGATTAAAAGGCCAGACTTTTTGGGGAAGCGTTTTATCCGGCCTGGGATTCTATATCCTGCACATGGTTTCCAACTCCATCATTTTTCTTTTCATCGTTCCGTCCGTACTGAAGGCTGCCGCAAGAACAGGATGGTTTCCAATGCCTTCAGGGACGGAGGTCGCTGTATGAAAACGATTTTTACACTCATACGTTTAATGCTTTTCATGGTTCTGTCCGGAACACTCATTGCGCAGAATGCAGCGGATTCATTACGCATGACATACTCTCTGGAAGCAGGGAGTGCAAAGCATGCCAACTACAGTACCCTGGACGATCTTCTCCTCCAGATACCCGGTATCTGGGTAAGAAGCACAGGATCGCCCGGGCAGTACGCTCTTTACAGATGGGGAAACCATATCCGGCAATCCACCCTGCTTCTGGACGGGCATCTGCTCTCGGATCCATGGTCCGGACTGACAGACCTCAACCTCATCCCTGTGGAGATGGCTGAATGGATCGAAGGCTATACTCTCCGGAATCCTTCTTTTCCGTCACCTGCAGGCAGAGTCATCCAGCTGGTTACACGCGCATGTCCGTGTCAGCCCTATACGAGAATTG
>CAYXFJ010000374.1:0-1928 GCA_964464265.1 uncultured bacterium | reverse complement strand
ACGGCGAGGCGAAGGTCGGTGGGATCTTGGCCGGGTCGGTCGTGCGCGAGGGCGTCATCTACGACAACTTCTTCGAGGTCCTCAAGGAGAAGAGAAAGGCGGTTTCTGTCCATTCCGAGGGCTTTTTCGATGAAACTGCATTTCACCGGTCCATAATAGGATAGCCACTCGCCAAGCATATCGAATATCTCGTGGCTCTCGTCATTCTTTTGCCGGACTTCGTGAGGAAATGCCATGGACCGGCCGGTCTTTAGATGAAAAAGAAAGGCCTCCTTATGCGGGAAAAACGCTTTTTTTATGGATGCTGCTTTTTCAAGTGAGATCACGAGCGGTTCGACGAGCCCCTCTGTATTCAATTTAACGATGCGCTCAGAAACAGAAGCGAGTACTTCCCCGGTATCCAGCGCGTGATCCCGGTTCATGGCGGAAAGGAGCCTGTTCCATTCCCCTTCCGGTACGGCGACGCGCTCCTTCACCCAGTCGATGAGTTCAGGAGCACTGGACGGCGCATATCCCGGGCTAAGACGCTGGCGTTTTTCCGTGAAGGTCTTGACCATGTTTCGGCTCACCCGGGGCCTGAGTGCAGGCGTATGGAGGACGTCCTGTATCAGATTGTCACGCAGACCGGACCGTCCTTCAGAAAGCGGTTCATCGTCCCTGTACATGTACTGGTTGATCTGCTTCCATGTCAGTGTTTTGACCATGGGACTGGGATGGGGCGTGCTGCACTCGCTCATACGGATCTCGCCCCGTTCCAGTTCGGACAGGATTTGCTCGAGGGCTTCCAGATCGAACTCATCTTTCAGGCAGGTTCTCCAGGTCTCCAAAAGGATCGGGAAATCGGGATACTTCTGCACAGCATTGAACAGCTTTTGTGATTTCAGCCGTATCATCCATAGCGGCATACGCCTGTTGAAGCTCTGGCGTGTAATCAGAAGAGCCCTGCCCGCGCACTCCCTGAACCTGGCTCCGAAAAACCCTGACCCTTCCAGCCGGCTTCTGAGAAGGGATGGGATGTTTCCGGGATGGACCATGGAAATGAGCTCGTCCCCGGATATGGGATGCGGGAGCACACAGATCAGGCATGTATTGGAGGCAAATATCTCGAGTCTCTGTCCGTACCTCTGTTCCCATGCTGTTTCCAGCGCCATGGCCCAGGGACGGTTCACGCGTCCTCCCCATGGCGCATGGATCACAATCTGGTTGCCAGGCGCCCCGCCCGGCCCCGCTTCCACATGTTCGATGAGCAGATGATGCCTGTGGGGGAGATCAGCCCGGGTTTCGAGGCGCTGGTTTTTCAGGAAACGGATCAGTTCCAAAGCCGATGCCTCATCCATGAAATACCCGGTTTTCAAAGTTTCCGGGAAATCATCCTCTTCCACGCTGCTGTTTGCAATTTCAAGGAATTCGGCGATCTTTATCGAAAAATAGAAATCCCTGTTTCTCTCTTCGGCTCTCCAGAACGGGGCTGAGGCACTGCCCGGTGCAGGTAAGGCAAGGACATCGTTATGCGTGATTTTCTGTATTCTCCAGTTCTGGGTGCCGAAGGTGAAAGTCTGGCCGATTTTCGCTTCCCACACGAATTCTTCGTCAAGCTCTCCGATCCGGTTATGATTGTCCTGATGCCGGAGCTGGAAGTAGCCTCTGTCCGGGATGACTCCCCCTGATGTGAACACAGCCATCAGGGCTCCCCTTCTGGCCGTGACTGTCCGGGCTATCCTGTCGACCGAGATACGGGGCTCGAGGCTGCGGATCCGGCTTCCTCTGTACCTTCCGTCAAGCATATCGAGAATCCTATCGAAATGTTTGCGCGGCAGAGAATGATACGGAGAAGAACAGCGCAGGAAATGATAAAGACTGTCTAAGCTCCAGTTTTCCTGGGCCGTCATGGAAATGATGACCTGGGCAAGTATGTCCAGGGCGTTTTC
>CAYXFJ010000373.1:905-1977 GCA_964464265.1 uncultured bacterium | reverse complement strand
CCACGCATTTTACGGATTACACGTTATCTCCGTCATGGTGCTTTTTCCCATAAAGGAGGTCAGCGATCAGCAACGGAAACAGATGACCACTCTGAGGAAAAACATTTCGATCATCGGAATTGAAGGGAAATTTGACCACTGCCAGGCTCTGGTCAAACAGGCCTTCTCAGATCCTCAATTGGCCATGCTTCATCTGACCTCGGCCAATTCGATCAATATCGGAAGACTTCTGCCGCAGGTTGTTTACTATTTCCACGCGTATGCGAAACTGGCCGCAAACGGAGAAACCATCACTTTCTGCATACCTTCCGGGAATTTCGGGAACATGATGGGAGCCCTGCTCGCCAAAAACATGGGGCTGCCGGTCGGATGCCTGATCATCGCCACGAACACCAACAACGAGGTTCCGGGATATCTGGAAACAGGCATTTATAACAAAATCTCACCGTCCCGGGTCTGCATCTCCAATGCAATGAATGTGGGTCATCCCAGCAATTTCGCCAGAGTCATCGATCTGTACGGCGGGTGGATGGACGAGACGGGACTGATTCAAAAACAGCCTGACCTCAAACGCCTCCGGGAGGATCTGGCGGCCGTAAGCGTCGATGATACAGAAACCAGAATGACGATCCGTGAGGCGTGGAAAATGCACAGGATTCTTCTGGAGCCGCATGGCGCCGTTGCATGGGCAGGACTTGAAAAATACAAGCAGAAAAACAAACCGGACGGACTTACCGTACTTCTGGAAACCGCTCACCCCGCTAAATTTCCGGATGAAATCCGCGAGCTGCTTCATATCACTCCCGATATGCCTCCCAGTCTGATGGGTCTGGATGAAAAGGATGAGCATTATGGCACACTTGGTGCAGATTACCCGGATTTCCGGGACCTGCTGATGGAAAGGTACATGCCATGAAAGCAGTGGTCATTCTGGGTGACGGAATGTCTGACCGTCCGGTCAGCGCCCTGTCCGGCAAAACGCCGCTCATGGTGGCAAGAAAACCCGCCATGGACAGAATCGCCCTTCTGGGACGAACGGGTAGAATGGTGACGGTCGAACCTGATATGCCCC
>CAYXFJ010000373.1:0-895 GCA_964464265.1 uncultured bacterium | reverse complement strand
TCCGAAGTGGCAAATCTGACAGTGCTGGGATACGATCCCCGCGTGACCCATCAGGGAAGGGGCGTTCTTGAGGCCGCGAGCCTCGGGATTCCCCTTGAAAAAGGTGATCTTGCCATGAGGATCAATCTGATTCACATTTCCGATGGAAGGATAAAAAGCCATTCCTCCGGTCATATCACCAGCGAGGAAGCGGCTTCTCTTATTGCCGTTCTCAGAATACCGCTTGAATCGTTAGGTCTTTTTTTATATCAGGGTTTGAGTTATCGCCATGTGTTGATCATGCCTGGAGGTGATTCAAGAATAGAATGTGCACCTCCACATGACCATATTAATGAATCGTTCAGGAATCTTATGGTCAAACCGCGCTTCCCTGAAGCAAAGGAAACGGCTGATTGCATGAACAGGATGATCAGACTCTCACAGAAACTATTGTCAAATCATCCAGTGAACCTTAACCGTCAGAGAGAAGGTAAACCTACTGCCAACAGCCTCTGGCCCTGGTCCCCAGGGTACAAACCCGAAATGGAAACATTTGAAAAGCGCTTCGGTATTTCTGCAGCCGCGATATCTGCCGTGGATCTGATCAAAGGGATTGCACACTATGCGGGGATGGAAGTGATCGCGGTCAGGGGCGCGACCGGCCTGTATGACACGAATTATGAGGGCAAGGCCGATGCCTGCCTTCAGGCCTTGTTCAGACACGATTTCGTTTTCGTGCATGTGGAGGCACCGGATGAAGCCGGCCACGAAAAAGATATGGACCTCAAGATACGATGCATCGAAGATCTGGACAGAAGACTTGTACAGCGTATTCTCGATGGAGTGGCAAGCCGGAAAGACGATACGGTAATCGCAGTTCTGCCTGATCATGCAACACCCGTTGAATGCGGTTGTC
>CAYXFJ010000372.1:0-2040 GCA_964464265.1 uncultured bacterium | reverse complement strand
CCGGAGGTTTCATTCAAGTATAGTAAAGAAGAGCGGGATAATATAGGGATCGGGAAGGGGTAAAAAAGACCCTGCCTCCCATCAATATACTATCTCCAGAATGCCGGATCCTGGCAGACCAGTGCCATGACAGGCCACGAACTTTGCTGTATCGACGATGAAAATAGTCCGGATAAAAGGGATCCCTCTCCCTACCCGGTCAATCGATGGTTAATCAAAGCCCCTGACCAAATCCAGAGTCCGTTTCAAGACCTGATCGCACATCCAAATATGGCTAAATATGACCCCATTCCTACCGCCGGAAAACCAGCACAAAAACGGGAAACTCGCCTTCAATTTTCCCATTTATGACCTCGGGATCCGGAAAAAAGGGTCAACGGAGCCCATTCAGGGCTCATATTACCCTATCCCGAAATCCGGTCATTCCATGACGGTGAACAGGTGGATCAGGGATTTCCCATCAAACGAGACAGGATCCTTTTTACCTCTGGCAGTGGATCTGGCAGGACCATAAGCTCGGCTGCTGATCCCGGTTCCCAATCTGTTCCGTAAGAACGGAAACCGGGAATATTCCCGGGATATTTTTCAGGAATTTTTCCAGATTTTTTTCTTCGTAATGCTCATTCACAAACCCACGACCTTGTAAATTTCATCCGGCACGTGGCTGCCCGTCCAGGCCCAGCTCGATAAGTTGATCCGCGAGGATCCGGAAGAATCGCAAGGTACCATGCTTAGAGCAGAGCCAGAGCTCACGCGAGATTGCTGTATCAGACGGGATCGCCTGGAGCGCAAGGATGACTTCACGGAATTCCGCTACAATCTCCGCCATTGATGATAAGATCCGTGCTGCATATTTTACACGGATGAATGCAACCTGCACGGTGGAAACTATCGCGAAATCGTACAGATTCTCCGGACCATTTCCGGCCATCTGGATCATACCCCTGTGCTTCGCAATGGGGATTGCTGCTTTAAGAGCCCGGAATGGCTTTGGCCCGCGACTCACGCACTGTTCCTCCCAGAATTTCTACCGCTTCGATCATTGCCCGCCCCCGTCTTCCTGCCGGGCCTGTTCGAGATCCTCAATCCGATATGAGAGATCGTTGATCTTGTAGAAGATCTCCTCGTTCATCCGGTCCTGCCGCTCCATAAGGGAGCAGACAAGGTCACGTATGGCTGCCTCGAACTTCACGTATGGGATCTCGGCATCCTTTTCATAGATGTCCATTCTGGTGTGGAGACGGCGTATGCTCTTTGGTTCCTGAGGGCGTGCAATACTCTGTCCTCTCAGGGCTGTCGCCCGTTCGACAAGGTGTGGGGCGGTTGTTGCGCGTTTTGCTGTACGGTTTTCTCCCGGATCCATGGAATTTTCCCCGGTTCCCTTTTCGCTGGATCCAGCCAAGCCCGGTTCCTGGTTCTCGTCATTGTTTTCAGAATGTACTTTCATGATTCATTTCTCCGTTTGTTCTCTTCTGTCATGTTCTCCTTTTCTTTCTGGTCGCCGGGGCCCCTTGGACATACAAGCATGAAATGCCATAGGAGATGCGCTTTTATTATAAAACCAAGAATTACTGAAAAGGAAGGCAATACAGGGATTTTCAGGCTAACCGGACAATTTTATTGACTTTATGGAGGGAACAAAAATGTTCCTTGTGAGCGCGGGGCAATCGGATAACCTGCATTTTTGATAGTGTTAAACAACAACAAATAACGTTACAGCGTTTATAGAAATCATATCTAATCAGCCACCGGGCATTACATCTATGACGTACGAGAGCGAGTGGATCACACGAAAGAAGAGGATTGATCCTTTACTGAAATCCGCAGACTGGACTGTCAAACCTTATCGGGTCGGTTTGGATCTCTCGCAGGTCGACCGGTGCGCTCTCGAAGAATTCCCTACTGATAACGGTCCGGCAGATTATGCACTCTATGTTAATGGTAAGATCGTTGCAGTGGTGGAAGCAAAGAAGGTCACGCTTGGCCCGCAGAATGTCCTGAGCCAGGCTGAACGATATGCCGCTGGGATCGTCGGCCATG
>CAYXFJ010000371.1:0-2048 GCA_964464265.1 uncultured bacterium | reverse complement strand
AGGGTGCGGCTTTCAAGAATTGCCATTTGATTTTTAATAAAATTCCTCTGTGCAAGCACATTGGAATACGTATAGTAGATTTCGTCCAGACCGCTCTTCTGCTGGACAGATAGGGTTGCCGACGCCTCGTACACAGGACGCGTTCTGTATGTCAGAAAACCGACAGTAAGCATAACACTCAGGAATGCCAGAAAAGCAGCCTTCCAGTTCCTCCTGAGCGGATGGACGATTTCCCTGAAACTGATTGTTTTTTTAAGATCAGATTCCATGAATCCTTTCCCAGAAATCCCTGAGATCGATCCCGTCAATGTCTCCCGTAACAGACAGTGCACACTTCATGCCATTCGGCCATCTTCCAGCTGAAATATTTTGTGATCGATCAGGCTCAAAATCGGTTGAAAAAGATCTCCGGATTGTTGAATGAGACTCTTTTCTACTCCTGCCGGGTTTCGAATGCCTTTCCTTCCACCAGCGGGTGATTTCACCCAGAGGAGCGATCCACACATCCTCCAGTGAAATGGCTTTTTGGAGCATTGTCTCAAGTGCGTTCTCAAAGCATTCGAACCGTTCCGGGTGAACCTGCAATACAAGCAGCTCTTCCCTCTTCCTTATGTGATAGAGCATTTCGATCCATATATCGCTTATTTTTTTTCCATCCTTTAAACCCAGCCGTTCCACAAGTATATCATCATCCGGTACAGAAACAGGCAGTTCCAGCAAACCTTCCCTGTAAACCGGAAGAGCCGGGCTTTCTTTTGCCTGAGCCGGTTCATAGGTATCGAGAATTCTTTGATATGAGACCCAGTATTTGTTATCAAATCCGGACGGAGACAGAAGATCCCAGGATATCACCTCGCTGGAATCCCATTCCATCCCGGATTCTCCGAGCATGCGAATGACTGTGGAATTCCGTCTTAAATAGGGAAAACGGAATCCCGAACAGGTGATCCCATGCCGCTTGAAAATCTCTTTTGCCCGGAGTAAATGTTCCATGACCTCTTTTTCTTCGATCTGTGTGTAATCGATATGGTAGTATCCATGAATCGCAAATTCCACGCCTCTCTCCTGAAGGCTCCTGAACAAAGACGGATGCCGGTCCACGACCGATGCTGTCACAGGAAATGTGGGATTTATATCATATTTCTTTAATAATTCCACAAACCTGTCCAGTCTTCTGGCAAAACGCCTGGATGTCCATCCATAGCGCTTGAAAATTGTGGCAATTCTTGAAAAGACGTGGGAGAACGACCATGTTCCCAGCCGCCTTTTCACAAATAACCATATCCTGGAAAATGCTTTCAAGGATCTGTCCATGGCTACATGATATTCTCACGCCCTGCTTGAGAAGGCAAAAATATGTTTGTGTTTCCGTTTTCCGTTGATCCTGCACAGCCAGTCGTAGGTACGTTCAAGCCCTGTCTTCAATGTAACCTGCGGTACCCATCTTAACACTCTTCGTATCTTCTCTATATTCAGTACTCTGCGTCTGATATTGTCTATGTCGCGTTTATCGATGGACAGAGGCTTTACTTTTTTCCCCGTGATCTCCATCATGCAGCCGACCAGCTCATTGATACTACTTTCAAGTCCTGTGGCCACATTGTATATCTGGCCGTCCCCTTTCGGACTGAGCGCCGCGAGCATTGTTGCCTCCACGACATCGCTGACATAGGTAAAGTCACGGGTCTGCTCGCCATCTCCATGGATCTGAGGGATCTTGCCGTCCATCAGAAGGTCAAAAAACCGTGATATCACACCGCAGTACGGATTTGCAGGGGACTGATTGATACCGTATACATTCGAATACCTTAAGACCACAACAGGCAGACCGTAAGTCTCATAAAATGCAGAGCAGAAATTTTCTCCTGACAGCTTGCTCGCAGCATAGGGGCTCAGCGCACAGAGATAATCATCCTCGTTGATCGGGATATATCTCGGATTGCCGTACACCGAAGCTGAAGAGGGATAAACGACCCGTTCAATACCGTGGTGCTTGCAGGCCTGCAATACATTGAACACGCCTCCTGTGTTCACCTGAAAATCGAGGA
>CAYXFJ010000370.1:0-2049 GCA_964464265.1 uncultured bacterium | reverse complement strand
AAATGCGAACCTTTCCAGTATACTTTACCGCAGGACGAACAGCGGAGGAACCGTCTGAAAGTGACTGCTGTTCGGGGCGGCAGACCGTTCAGGATGTCTTTTTTCGGAACAGCTGCGAGTTCCCCGTTGCAAACCATGCAGCGCATGAAAGGCCTGACGCTGGATTTGAGATCGAACCTGCGCAGCACCTCCAGCGCCTGGGATTCCGGTTCCAGATTCCGCAGCCAGTATCCGCGGATCACAGATCTGAGCTTCAAAAACGCCTTCTGCCGGGTAAGGAGAATCCGTTCCTCTTCGGCAGAAAGCCTGACGATTTCCTCAGAGGTGAAATTCTTGCTGTACAGAGTGTCAAATCCCAAAAGCCGCAGCACCCGGGCAAGCTTTTTCAAATGCACATCCGCGATGAAACGGGTGTTCCGGAGAGGCCTTCCCTGCAGTCTGACTGCGGGCGTGATGTCCATTCCCTCAAAAACCGGATACACGGAGATCCTGTCCCCATCTTTCACAATATAATCGAATCCCACGGAAACCCCATTGGCCAGTATCAGATCCACTTCCGCATGAGGAACGCCTGTGGCTTCGATCGTATCCTTGACAGAGGGATTGCCTCTGAATGAAACCGGAAACGGCCTCTTTTTCCGGTCCGGTGGAAGAAAGTCGTTCAATTCCTCGTAAAAACGAAATTCTGCTGAAAGTGCATCCATGGGTCTTTGTTCAGGAATAGAAAAGGATATATTTGAATACGATTAACGGATATCTGCTGCAGAAAGTCCTGATCTCATTTTAAAAAACTTTCGAAGAGCCGTTCATTGGGTAACGTACCTTGTGACCTTTTCGATCTTTCTCTCGATGCAGATCGAAACCGCCCTGGCAAAATCGTTGAGCTCTGCACACTCCCCGAACTTATCCCTCAGATGTCCGATCATGGCCCCAAGCGTCTCGAACCCCTCCGGATTTGTCTCATCTATGAGCTCTTTGAATTCCTTTATGCCGAGCTGCTCGTTCTGGAACAGAGTGACATTCTCCAGATGGACCCTTTCCGTGATCTTCGCGTGCATCCGGTCTTCGAAACTTTTCTTTATGAGATAGTCGAGGTCTTCCTTCAGATCTTCCATTTCGATTTGCAGAATCTTGAGAAAATATCTTTTTTCATCTCTCATGATTCCTCCCCCTAAAAAGGTCACCTCAGACGTTTGATCAGAATGAAGGACAGATCATCGCTGGGCAAGGCATTTCCCATAAAAATGTTCACATCGTCCAGTATGGCTTCACTGAGCTTTTCCACAGAGACAATATTTCTGGTGGTAAGAAGGCTCTTCAATCTCTCCTCCCCGTAAAAATTTCCTGCCTCATTCCTGGCCTCGGTCACTCCATCCGAATAGATCAGCATCACCTCTTCCTTTTTCAGAATGACAGCCTGCTCTCTGAACGATGTATCGGGCATTATACCCAGTGCAGCCTGACCCTGCTCAAGTTCCTCTAACCTGCCTTTCCGCACGACGAACGGCGGATAATGACCCGCATTGATAAAACGGATCTTTCCGCTGTCAGGTCTGAGCTCACAATAAATGAGAGAGATGAACCGGCTCGGCAGGCCGTCGCGGCAGAAAATACGGTTGATCTCGAATGCCAGGCCGGTAAGCGATCCGAAACCGGGCGCCAGAGCTCGTATCGTTGCCTGAAGTTTTGTCATGAACAGCGCTGCCCCCAGACCTTTTCCTGCCACATCCCCCAGAAAGAGCCCCATCCCCTTTTCGCCGATATCCAGAAAGTCCACCAGATCCCCGCTGACCTCGTTTGCAGGCCGTGAGAAAAGATGGATGCTCCACCCGTCCAGCTCCGGATTCCGGTCAGGCAGAAGCGCCCGCTGAACGACCCTTCCCGCAAAGAGCTCGTCATGGGCGAGCAGTTTGTCTTTCAGCTCGAGAGCAAGTATAAAGAGAAAGAGAAATGGTATTAAGATAAGTACAAGATAAAACCATTGAGGATATTTTTTCTGTTCAGGTTTCTTCATATGTAAAATTGATTTTAATTTTAAATTTTCTATAC
>CAYXFJ010000369.1:980-2071 GCA_964464265.1 uncultured bacterium | reverse complement strand
CGTTCACGCGCTTTTTGCGCAGAACCTCACGCCTAAAAACATCATAAAGAATGTTGAGAACAATCTCGTTCAGGCGAAAACCGTGGAGGTCGCTTTCACCGAATCCTATCTGTGGAAGCTCACCGGAGAGGAACAGAGCCTGAAAGGAACGCTCCTCCTTGAGGGAGAGGATAAATTCCGCATCCTCACAGAAGATCAGGAGATCGTTTCGGACGGAACGACCCTCTGGACCTACAGCATACCCTCGAACCGCGTGCTCATAGACAAATTAGCCATGTCCAAAGACGCGCTTCTTCCAAGACAAATACTATTCCAGTATACGGAGAACTATCATGCCAGCATTGTTGGAGAGGAGACGGCGGCAGGGAAAATCTGTACAGTGCTCCTGTTCACAAATGAGAGCGGAGATGTATTCATCCCGCAGGTCAGGGTCTGGATTGACACAAGGGAATGGCTTCCGGTTAAGATCGAGCAGACCGACATCAACGAGAACCTCACCATTTACCTTCTTGAAAAGATTAAAACTGCCGTGCCCGTGGAAAAGGGAACCTTTAAATTCAAGATCCCCGAAGGCGCTGAGGTGATAGACATGGGCGAAGGATGATGCCGGAAAAGAAGCAAGGTTCAGTGAAAATCAAACTGCCTGAATCCTACCGGATTTTTTTCTGGGATGTGGACTGGAGCGATCTGAAAAAGAATGCGGATCACTTTGTACCTTTCATCATAGCGAGGCTGGCCGATAAGGGAGATGTGGAGCAGGTCAGGTGGCTCAAGGCGAATTTCAGCATCCATGAAATTGTCAATTCCGTAAAGGCGTTTCGCTTCGTGTCCGCAAAGACATTAACGTACTGGTCCCGATATGCTAAAACTGCATGAACAGGTGATACGGCCTGAGGACCTCAAAATAATAAAGTTGCTGCCGGCAGATATCCTGAAAAAGTTTTATCTGGCAGGCGGAACGGCCCTTGCCCTTCGGATCGGACACAGGTATTCCAATGATTTCGATTTCTTTTCCCGTGTTGAGTTCAAAAATGATATCTTGAAAAATGTGCTCGGTAAAACCGGTAATTTTCAGCTCTTTCAGGAATCCA
>CAYXFJ010000369.1:0-947 GCA_964464265.1 uncultured bacterium | reverse complement strand
TTACATTTGTGTTTTATGATTATCCTCTGCTCGAGGAAGGGAACGTTTTTCAAACTATCCGGATAGCCTCTCTACCGGATATCGCCGCCATGAAACTGAGTGCTATCTCAGGAAGAGGCGAAAGAAAAGATTTTATCGACCTGTTTTTTTTAAAGGACATTTTCACCTGGGATGATCTTATAACATCATTTCAAAAAAAATATAAAAATGCCGGTTTCAATCTCTACCATCTGATAAAGAGCCTGGGACATTTCAAGGATGCAGAGAGGGAACCGATGCCTAATATGATTCAGCCATGCGATTGGAAAGAGATCGTCCGGTATTTTAAAACTTTGCAGAGCGAACTTTCAGAACGCCATTTGTAATTCTTTCATGTCAAAATATGGGGTACAGAAAATCATCCGGAATTTTTTCATAAACAATCGATCGTTTTAGCAGTTGCCGCAAGAGGGAAGGAAACCTCAAGAGGAGAGGAAACTGCAGGACGGGAGGCACCGGCAAGAGGGAAGGAAAAGGGTAGAGAGAGAAGTAATTCCCGCAGCACCCAATCGAGGCTCACATTAAAAGAGCTTCACCTTATGCGCAGGCAATATGACGTGTGTAGGGGTTTTTTTTTCTTCGGATATTTATTTGACATTCGCATTTGAATAAAGAACCTTTCCGGTTTCTGTGAAAATGTGACCGGGAGGGCGGAGCTGCGGGCGGAAGCGATGATCACACTGAAAGGATGAATACCAATATTAAAGAAATGCAGGTCAGTCACGAAAGAAAAACGGTGAAACAGGTTACCCAGGATCCGTATCCCATGGCAGAAGCGGTCCGCAGGGCTTACAAAAAAGGACAGACCGAGGAGGAAATGGAGCCCATCGTCCTCTGCGACGCTGATGGTGTTCCTCTGGGCAGGATAATGGATGGAGATGAGGTCATTTTCTGTAAGCCTTCCGGAC
>CAYXFJ010000368.1:0-2079 GCA_964464265.1 uncultured bacterium | reverse complement strand
TCATAGAGAGGGACGAAGGTTTCGATCTCCTGATTGGAAAGGTTGATCTCTGCGCATAACTTCCAGCACCAACGAACGCAATGTTTATTGCGCTAGGCGTGAGGTGTGAGGTGCGACAAAAATCTTCTTGCTTAATTCATCTTTTGAAACCTCGTATTCGATCAGAATACCAAGATAGGGTTCTGTCTTATTGAGGATCATGTCATACGCTTTTGGCGCATCCTCCAGTTTAAAGACATGAGTTGTCAGATAGTCTATATTAATCTTGCCCGAATGAACCAGGTCCTGAAAGGCTTCCATGTTGCGTCTCTCCGTCCAACGGACATATCCGACAGGATAATCTATCCCTTTCTCTTCATATAATGGGTCATATCTTCCAGGTCCGTACGAGCACGACATCCTTAACTCAAGTTCTTTCCTATAATAAGGCTCTCGCTCAAACCCTGTTGGCACATCTCCGACTATTACCACCTTCCCCTTTTTCCTTGCGATATTTCCCGCAAGATTTACAGGGTCGAGGCTATTCGTGGCGGCTGTGATGATGATGGCATCCACACCGATTTGACCCGTGAATTCATTTATTTTCTGCTCCAGGCTGTCTTCGCCTCTTAATAATGCCAAATCCGCACATTGTTTCGATGCCATATCCACAGCCCAGGCGTTTATATCTACCCCGATGACCTTTATCCCGGAAGCTCTCAAGATCAGACAGGTTAGTTGGCCGATAAGCCCTAACCCTATCACCGTACAAAATTCACCGATATGCAGATCTGCCTGTCGGACTCCCTGCAGCGCGATAGCACCAAGGGTATTGTAAGCCGCCGCCTTCAGATGAGACTGAGCATTTATGGCGGTCCGATCTTGACCGGGCAATTTCACACAAAGGTTCACCGGGACAGCGACAACCTCAGCGTGGTAGGCGCTTAGGCCGCCGCAGGCCACCCAGTCGCCGATCTGAAATCCCGATACATCCGAAGCCAGATCAATCACTTCGCCCACGCAGGAATACCCCAGGGGCGACCAGGCATCCAGCTTCTTCATCACCGCCCGGTATGCCTGCATCGGTCCCTGCTGCATCAGCACGTCCAGCGCCTGCTTCACCTGCTGAGGCCGCTCTTTCGCCTTCCCGATGAGGCTCTTCCGGGCCGCTGACACCGTGCTGCTCTCCGTGCCCGCACTGATGAGTGAAAAAACATTCCGGACCAGCACTTCACCTGATCCAAACAAGGGAAGTGGAACCTCCAAGACTTCTACGATTCCGTCTTTCAGTTTCTGGGTGAGAGATTTCACTTTTTTTTGCCGCTGTCCTCTGCTACCCTGCAAGCCAGTTCTCTATCTTCAAATCAGGCACCTGCTGAAATTCTTTGGTATTTTCTGTTACAAGGACGGCATCAAGCCATAAGGCATGAGTGGCAATGAGCAGATCCATAGCGCCTATGGGGGTTCCCTTTTTCTGAAGGGTTGCACGAATCTGCCCATAGATAGGGCATGCCTCGTAGGGCCAATCCAGGATCGCCACATAATCCAGAAAATCTCTCAGGGCGGCTTCATTCTGCCTTTTCTTCTGTGAAAGGGCGACACCGTACCAGAGTTCGGCGGCAACAATGCTGGATACCCCCACTTCATCCGTCGAAAGACCAGAGAATCTGATGCGCATCGCTTCGGGCCGGGACTTGATCAGGGCAATACAGGCATTTGTATCCAGCATGTACCGGGTCACCATGGGAGCTTATCCTCCGCGGGCGCGTCCTCAATATGATCCGGAAAGTCCCCGCTGAATCGCCTGCCACGATCGAAATAATCCTTCCAGGTTCTTCTTACGGGCCTTAGAACCAGATCACCGTTTTTTTTAAATACGCCCACTTCCTTTACATCAAGCTGAAACTCTCTGGGAAGCCGTACAGCCTGTGAATTTCCCGATTTAAAGACTCTCGCTGTTTTCATGATCTGAGCACCTCCTGAACTTGTATACACATATAGTATATACAACGGCATCGTTTACGTCAAATAATTTCTGGTAGGACAGAAATGGGGGACGTCCGTGCAGAACGTTCCTACAGTCTGCCTTTAGCTGGATCA
>CAYXFJ010000367.1:0-2087 GCA_964464265.1 uncultured bacterium | reverse complement strand
CTCGTCGGGGCGGTCGGATTTGAACCGACGGCTTCCTGCTCCCAAAGCAGGCGCGCTAGCCGGACTGCGCTACGCCCCGTATTGATTTTGAATGAACAATATAAAAAAACAAATAATGAGAAACAAGAATAACCTTGATGCGTTAGCCCCTATTAAAGATATATGCTCCACCACGTCAGATTTCACATCAGATTTCTCTAACCCGCACCGGTCATCCTGCCCGGCAGTCTTTCCACAATATTCCACATTTCCGCTTCAGTTGATCCATACTTTCCACCGGATTTTATCATCCTGTACCATAATATTCCCTGAGGAACCTGTCCATGTTGCGGAAAGCATTGCCCCTGTGGCTGATGCGGTTTTTTTCCTCTCCTGACATTTCTGCAAATGTCTTTCCTTTTTCAGGCTTGAAAAAAAGGGGATCATATCCAAAACCCTGATCACCTCTGGGCGAAGAAAGAATATATCCTTCGCATATCCCCTCTATTATTTTTTCGTATTCTCCGTGCACAAAAGCCACTATGCATCGGAACTTCGCTTTCCTGTTTTCCCGGGATACCTCACCCATTAACCGGACCAGCATATCGTTGTTCTGCCGGTAAGTGGCTTTCGCACCAGCGAAGCGGTTTGATTGAACGCCGGGTCTGCCTTTTAAGAACGCGACTTCGAGGCCGCTGTCATCCGCAAGCGAAGGCATGCCTGTGTGCCTGCAACATGCCCTGGCCTTCTTCAGAGCGTTCTCCTCGAATGTCTGACCATCCTCAATCACTTCTTCCGCACCCGGGAAATCATCGAGATTCCTGAACGTCCATGGACTATCTTGAAGTATATCCCGGATCTCCCTTATCTTGTCCCTGTTTCGTGTAGCGAGAACCAGTATATGTTCTTTCAATTCTCAACTGCCTCCGGCCAGGAAATAAAGAAAAGCCTCTCCGTCCAACATTTTATCGACGAAGAAGCTTCTCTGGATATCATACAAACAGCAATACAGCAACTGAGTCCGCTACTTGACCAAAATTTTTTCATTGCACTTGCAAATAGCAACAAATTTTTGATTGAACCGCCATGCGCCCGTCTTCTCCGACTTTTCAGAAGTGATCAGCTGCACGTGGCGGAAGCTTTCACCGCATTTGGGACAGTGTCTCGTATAATCCTGGGCGGATTTAGCGACTTTATCCATGAATGTCTTCGCTTTTGCCATTCCATAACCTCCGATACTATTTTATTCCATTTTCAATTTATTTCGGGCAGCATTACTTTCACCGGTCAGGGTTTCCAATTGTTTTTCCATTCTGATCCGGTTCAGTGTGTTTTGAAGCACAATAGCGAGATCCATCAGCGCTTCTTTTCCTTTTTCCTGATACTGATCTATAGTTTTGCTTTCCAGGCTGATGCAACCCCAGGCTTCCTCTCCCATATGGGCGAGCGGCACTCCCATATATGAGCGTAATCCGTGTCTGACATTCTCCTCCCTGAGATATCTCGGACGGATATAATCTCCTTCCTCCATGTCCTTGATGATCAAAGACGTATTCCTCCGGATCACCCATCCGTTCAGTCCGCCCTCCAGCGGAAAACGCACTCCCTTGTCCATATCATCTATCTGACCGTAAACATGGAGAATCTGTGCCTCCTCTCCACTCCGTACACAAAATGTAAATCTTTCCATAGGGAAAAGGCGCTTCAATTGCTGGACAAAATGAGAGAGCGCCCTATCCTCGTCCTGTACGTTCTTCAGTACTTTTTCCAGTGCAAGATGCACACGGTAAATTTCATGATCCGCTTCCCATCTCAGCCCTCTGTGGCAAACGGACATGACTTTTGTGATCAATTCCGCACAGCGCACCAGAAAATTTTTATCTTCCTCGCTGAAATGGTCCGTGGTTTCACTTCCTGCAGCAAGCACTCCAACGACTTCATTATTCACGATCATGGGTGCTCCGATGAGGGAACGAATCTCAGGATCGGGAATGCCGGGAAGTGCAACACCAATCGGTAAATTCCCCTGTAGAAGCGGCTGTTTTTCACGTACAACCATTTCGAGAATGCCTCCCTCCGGCAATAAATAGCTGCGTTCAATGTGCCCC
>CAYXFJ010000366.1:0-2093 GCA_964464265.1 uncultured bacterium | reverse complement strand
GAAATATCCGAAAGACAAGTGGGCACATTTTTTCCTCGGTACAGGCTATCAGAACTGGATGAAGAGATCAGACAAAGCCATCGAGGAGTTCACGATCGTGCTTCACCTTGATCCCGAGTTCGGGGTGGCGCTGAACCAGCTGGGTTACATTTATGCAAAAACTGAAGAGTTCGAGAAGGCGGTGGATTGTTTCCAGCGTTATGCAGCGGTCAGTCCCGGTGATGCCAATCCCTATGATTCGATAGCAGAACTGTATTTCAGGATGGGAAGACTGGACGAATCCATTAATAAGTACAAAGAAGCGCTGGATATCAAACCGGATTTCGGCTCAGAACTAAAGATTACATACATCTATTTGTTAAAGGATGCTGTCAGCGAAGCGCTGGTGTGTACCGACGGGTTCATTTCCCGGACACCTTTCACGGCAGAAAAGGCAATTGGGTACTGGACAAGGGCGATCATTAACTGCTATGGACTAGGGAAACTCGAGCAATCCTTGCGCGATCTGGACAAAGTCCGCGAGCTCTTTGCCATAGCGGGAAATGAAAGATGGATTGCCCTGGCAGACCTGCTTGAGGCATGGATCTGGTATGACAGGAACGAAATAGAGAAAAGCAGGCTCTCGTTCAAGAGATTCTTTGATCATGAGGCTGAACACACATTCCCGAACCAGAAGATGTCCAAAGATGTGTTCACACGCGGCCTGTTGGCTTTGCAAGAAGGCAACACTTCTGAGGCGAGGTTAAGGCTTGCCGAGCTGGATACCCTGCTGTCTGTTGTTTCTCCGGCTGACGTGAGAGCTCAAAAGTACCGCCATGACCTGCTGTACTCTGAGATATTGCTCACCGAGAATGAGTCCGATCAGGCCATCCGGGTGATTGAAAAAATGGAATTGCCTGAACTGCCTGACCTGCAATCATCCGAGTTATTGTTGTGGTATAATTCTCCGCCTGTTCATGACATAGCGGCAAGAGCGTATATAAAAAAAGGAGTTATAAACAAAGCGATTGCCGAGTATGAAAGGATCGCCGTTTTCGATCCGGAAAGCCCGGACCGGCGTCTGATCTTACCCAGGTACCGATACGAACTGGCAAAGCTATACGAGCAACAGGGAATGAAGGAAAAGGCAGCGAGGGAATACGAGAGATTCCTCACGCTCTGGAAGGATGCTGATCCGGACTTAGCGGAACTGAAGGATGCGAGATCAAGATTGATGAGATTGAAATCAAAGGCAGCACAATGATGCCCGGTCAGGATTAATGGGGTTAAAATTAAAGACAGCGCAATGACAGACAAGAGGATTTCGTCAGAAGAAAAACGAAAATAGAGTTATATCATGAGGAGCTATTGGTATGAATATGACAGCCAATCCGTCTTCTGGATTCAAACCTTCCGTTCGGCACTTCTCTATACATAACGATGTTTTCGATCTTTTGCTCATCAGTTTCCTCTCGCTTTTTTTCGAGATGATCTGCATCCGATGGATTCCCGCGAATATCCGGATGCTGGCGTATTTCAGCAATTTTATCTTGATTTCCTGTTTTTTAGGCCTTGGAATCGGTGTGTCGATAACTGGAAAATGGAGAAAGACAATCTTCCATTTTCAGAAGGTACTGCTGGTGATGATTATCGGTGTAAGCATCATGAGAGATCAGCGGATTCTTCTGCCCTTCTCTGATAGAGGAGATTTCATTTGGAATGGCCTTTCTTCTTTTATTCAAGTGGGAGTCGGATCCTATGCTTTATTGGTTGTATTTTTCCTGTTGAACACACTTATCTTTATACCACTGGGACAGGTGGTTGGAGAAAAGATGAGCTGTTTTAAGCCTATCCCCGCTTATTCGATCAATATTTTTGGAAGTATTCTGGGGATCATCGTTTTTTCAGGCATGTCCTTTTTCAGCCTCCCTCCAATCGTTTGGTTTGGAATCGGATTGATGGGAATCTTATGGTTCACAAAAGAGAAAATCAAATCCAATTTAATCTATATGGCTTTGATCTGTATTTTAATTTTCATCGGGAAAGGGTACGATACTTATTGGTCACCTTATTATGAAATCAGATTGACAACGATCGAGCGGGATAACATCCAG
>CAYXFJ010000365.1:0-2110 GCA_964464265.1 uncultured bacterium | reverse complement strand
CCTGAATTCCGGACCCTGCAAAAAGGTCTGGAATATGCGGACAGCTACTGTTTCAATCCGCATAAATGGATGTTCACAAATTTTGACTGCGACTGTTTTTTCGTCTCCGACCGCAAGCCTCTCATCCATGCGCTGAGCATTCTGCCCGAATATTTACGGAACAAGGCGACTGAATCAGGTGCTGTCATCGATTACCGCGACTGGCAGATCCCCCTGGGCAGGCGGTTCAGGGCTCTCAAGCTGTGGTTCGTGATCCGGCATTATGGAGTGGAAGGTCTCAGGCATCATATACGTGAGCATGTCAGGCTGGCCGGACTATTCGCTTCACGGGTGAAAGAGGATAAAGATTTCGAACTGGCAGCTCCTGTTCCTCTCAATCTGGTCTGTTTCCGCCATAAAGGAGGAGATGCATTCAATGAGAAGCTTCTGGAGCGGCTTAACCGGAGCGGTGAACTTTTTCTGACTCACAGCCGTCTGGACGGCAGAATGACCCTCCGGATGAGCATAGGTCAGACGAATACCACGGAAGAGCACGTCACCCGTGCGTGGGAAAAGATCAGAACTGCTGCTAATATGATTTGAGAATTGCGTGCCAGGTAAAGATCCCGGCATCGATTATCTGAGAATCACAGGTAATATAATGGGACTTTTTTTCCAGATACATCCTGACAACCCGCAGGCAAGGCTAATCCTTCGTTCTGTCTCCATCATACGGAATGGAGGAGTAATGGCGTATCCGACAGATTCCGGATACGCACTGGGCTGCCATATCGGAGACAAGGATGCGCTCGGACGCATGGTCGAGATACGTCGTCTGAGCCAGAATCACAACTTCACTCTGATATGCCGGGATATGAAGGATATATCCGTTTACTCGGTTTTCGATACCCCTGAATTCAGGCTGATCAGGGCAAATACCCCCGGTCCTTATACCTTCATACTCCATGCCTCAAGGGAGCTGCCCAGACGGCTGAAACATTACAAACGAAAAACGATCGGCATACGTATTCCGGGACATATCATCGTGCAGGAGATCCTGAAAGAGCTGGGAGAACCCCTGCTCTCCACAACACTGATCATGCCGGGTGATGACATGCCTCTGAATGACGCCCATGATATATACGATTCACTTCGAAACAGGCTGGACCTGGTGATCGACGGCGGACCATGCGGCACCATCCCCACCACCGTCGTGGACCTCACTGTCCATCCGCCAGCCATACTGAGAAAGGGAAAAGGAGATCCGGCTCCGTTCTATCTTTGAGGGAAAAAAATGAACCTTAAAAAGGTCCGCGGGAAGGGAGCAAAACAATACATCCGCCAGGATTCTAATCCTGGGCAATGGCGCTGCACCGGAAACGGCTTTCAGAAAGTGAAACGGATCCTCCTTCATGATCCTGTTCAGACGCTGGTGCGTTGTACAGGAAGCTGTACGGAAAGAGCGATACCTGACTTCTTTTATTGCCTTTTTCAGGCAGCTCTTATTATGGGCCTTCTTGGCATATCCTGCAAAAAACCCGTACAACACACCATCACTCTTCCGCTCGTCGATCTTTCACAGGAAACTTTCAGACAGACGGTCGTGGACAGGGAGTCCGGACAGTATCTCGGCCATCCCACCACAGTGCTTCTGGAAGACGGGAAAACGATGATCATCGTGTACCCGAAAGGCCATGGCAGGGGAGCCATTGTCATGAAAAGAAGTACGGACGCGGGACTGACCTGGAGCGGCCGGCTCCCGGTCCCCGAAAACTGGGCCACCTCTCTTGAGGTCCCCACACTGTACCGCGTCATCGATCCGGCAGGTGTGAAAAGGCTCATCCTGTTCAGCGGGCTTTATCCCGCACGCATGGCTGTATCCGGGGACGACGGCCTGTCATGGTCACCCTTGACCCCTGTGGGAGACTGGGGCGGTGTTGTCGTCATGGCATCCGTGGAACCGTTGAGTACCGGAAAGGGGCATTATCTCTCCATGTTTCATGACGACGGGCGGTATTTTACCCGGACAGGCATGAGTACCGGCATTTTTACCCTTTACAAGACCTTTACGAAGGACGGGGGGCTCACATGGTCTTTTCCGGAGGCTATATTCGATACAAGCGAGATCCAT
>CAYXFJ010000364.1:0-2113 GCA_964464265.1 uncultured bacterium | reverse complement strand
TTACTCTTCTGGAGAACGGGATTCCTGTCGATACCCTTTACGCAGAATCGTTTGACGAAGTTCGACTGCGGCCCAAAGGGATCCGCTTACTGACATTGATGGCCAGGATAAATGAAAAATGTTTTCTCACGGTCAATACAACCGCGCCGCGATGGGTTTTGAGTGCGGTCCGCCTGACATCGGAAAAAGAATTTGAGGAACAATGGGTGCCCAGAATGCTGGATCGTGTGCGGCATATGTCGGACCCTTTCTTCGAGGGACGCCGGCAGCACCGGGGAAGCAACATGAAACAGTTGTGGCTGCGTCTTCTTCACAGCAACCAGCCTGCAGTGCAGAGGGAAGCTTTGTTAGGTACGGGTCTGGTGTTTTACTGGGAGGCTGCACAAAATCATGAGCCTATCGATATCAGAATAACGAACGAGTTTTTTCATCATCTCGACCGTGAAATGCCCGATCATTCTATTGTTCGTCAGATGATTTCGTCCTCCTATATGGGCTTGAACGTGGGCGGTCCACAGTACTACATGCCAGGAAGCGAGTTTAAGGACAGGTATCCGCCTGTACCCTGGTCTGTGGATGTACCTGATAATCCTAAGAATGCACCTGGATGGGCTATAGCCCAGAGAGACCTTATGCAAAGGCTTGAAAAACTGACAGGGTGGTGGGTCAACAATAGACAACTCGATAATGGAGAGCTCGGAGGAGGATGGGGGGATGATGTGGAAATACTCCGCCACTGGTCGGTCCAGGCACTGGGATTCGGTTCACCCACTGCTGCCAGGGGTATTAAATGCCTTGCAGATGGGGTCTGGATCAGTGATGAGCTCAAATATGGTTATAATGCGGAAGTCCGTGATGTGGAGCATTCCTCAGAGCCCACTACAGACACGCAACCTATGCTTGCGGCCCTGTTTCCGGATGATTTTGAAGTTCTGAGCCGCCTCGCGACAACCACAGAATGTATGAAAAACTGGTTGACCGAACAGCCGGATGGACACTGGCGGTTTCGAAGTGCCTGGTTCAGCTGCCGGGAGATCGATACATCACCCGGGAGGTCGGTGGATGTACATCTCAATGTCCGTGCAGCCGGGCCGACTCTCTGGTACGCTTATCTGAGCCGGGATCAGGAAGTGATCGATCTTCTGACCAGATGGGGAGAGTCCTGGGTGGATGTGATGAGGCAGACAAAACATGACAAACCCGCTGGTATTATCCCGTCTGCTGTTCAATCCAGGGATGGTAACTATCTGGTGCGTTCGTCTGACTGGGATAAGCCGAATGCAGAATGGGATTATTTCCAGTGGTCAGGGGGCTCGCAGGAAAGACTGGCGAGCCTGATTCTCGGATTGTATACGCTGACCGGCGAAACCCGATGGCTGAAAGCCGTACAGGAGAGTTTTGCTGTCATGAAAGATGAAAAAACATACCGCCGGCTCTGCGAGGAAATACGGAACAAACCGGAAGCTTTTTTTCAATGGCGCCGGATCACAGAAAATACTGAATTCGATGAAGCCTTTTCTGTCCCTGCTTCGTTGAACCGAAATCGGATACTTCAGATCATGGAAAAAGAAGCATTGCGAATGGAACAGTGGATTGGTGTCAATTTTGATATGCAGACAAAAGAAGTCATGAATACAGATCGTGTCTATTACAGGTTCCAGCCGGAATTCTGTCAATATTTATTCGGGGGGACCAGCCCCAGTGGCGAAAGAATACCGGGTTTTGCTGTCACCTGGCCTCCGCTATCTGTTGAGGTTGCCCGGGCAGTGCTTGAGTGGGGGAGAGACTGTCTGGTTATCGAACTCTATAATTTTGAGACAAAGACGGTCGATCTGCCTGTTCGTTTCTGGCAGCTCAAGCCAGGGGAATACCAATGGCATATTCAGGATGAAAAGGGAGTTGACGTCGGTAAGGGCTCCTTCAACATACAGACGCTGCCAGCAACAGTCTCATTTCACATTCCAGCTGAACGAAGCGTTACTCTGAGTTTGGGCCGGTAAATTGCTCTACTTGGTTTTAAGTAGTCCCTGGACACATGTGGGGAGGATAAATTCCGTCTGAATTCCACTAAGGAGAGGAATTATTCTGACGACATGAAATGTACTCAAAAAAT
>CAYXFJ010000363.1:0-2128 GCA_964464265.1 uncultured bacterium | reverse complement strand
CAGTCATGCCCTCGACCGGGTAAAAATAACTGCCCGGCTCGTCCGGAGAATAAAATGCCAGCCTGCCCTCGAACATCTTCAATTCCCGGATATAGGACACTTCGAACCAGTCCAGATAGGCGCTGGAAGGGGACACGGAACTTCGATAAGCAAATTGAAAAGTATTGATCCCGCTCACGGGATTTGCTGAGGCTGACCGGGTATCCTCTTTTGGCAGGGATGCCGACATACCGAACGTGACCCATGGAACCTGGTTCAGACTCACATCGAAAGAAAACATTCTAGATGTGTTGTCCCCGTACTTGGTCCGAATCCGGATATCCATGGTCTCGCCCGGAACCGGATCAGGCATTAAAAGCTCGTAATTCCTCGACGATGCCGGGGATAGGAACTGATGGCCGTACCAGTGAATACCCCCGCCGTAGGGATTGATGTTGTCCTGCTCAAAAAAAAGGCGGTCCCTGAACCGGGTCACAGCACTCCCGTCTTCTGAATTATCGAAAGCCTTCTGGGACATATCCCTGGCAGAGACGCCGTCGTTGAACACGAGCCAGTATACATTGCTGCTGCTGTAAATATTGTTGTAATGAACCCATCGGCCGGCCGCTTCGTCGAATGCGCACGCCGCCACTCCCCTTCCGTAAAAAAGAAGATAATCGGATTCGTCGAAACTGCCGTCTTCAATGCCGCTTACCAGCACGGGATTCTGAATCAGGGAATCGGGTTTGGCTGCGGAGGCATCAACGGGGAGTTGCCGTCCCCCATTGTTGTAAATTTTCATTGTTGAGGGTTCTATGGAACCCAGATCCACACCCTTGCCTTTTAAAAAGCCGCCCGTGATCTGATAGATATCCTCCTCCGAAATGGAAATGCGGAACCACTCTCCCCTTGCGAAAGAAAAAGAAGGCTTTCTCAAAACCGGATCCGGTTGCCTCGTCCAGGACCCGGCCTGTGCCGCGTTCAGAAGAAAAGACGGCCCGGCAACGGCCCCCTTGGAAAAGCCGGTCCTGCCTGCCTTTTCGAATTCAACTTCCACGCGGATCTCCCTGTATATCCGCAGAGTCCCGGTGGAAGGCCTGTATTGCACCGGGAATACGGTTATGCGGAGGATGCGCTGCCTTCCATACCACTCGGGCTCATCCGCCTTGAAAAGTGCTTCCGGCCAAAAATCCCCGCTCCTGTAAACAGGTCCTTCTTCAAAATCCCGTTCCCAGCCCATCTCGAGACTCTTATATGCCGGGCAAGGCACCATTTTTATCCCGTGTCTTTCTGAAAATTCCCCGGGCACAATCCCCACCCGGGCTCCTCCCTCGAGAGGAATTCCGATCAGCAGTACCGCTTGTGGCAATTGCGGATCGCCCGGATTCCAGCCGTTCTCGAATTCCGGAATCCGTATGGATTGGTAATTTCGGCCTTGAATGCGCAGAGAGTCTAATGTCAAAGAAGGGCATGCAACAGCGGCAACGAGTCCGCTTCCAGATGAGGATTCTAGCCGGATATTCGGAGTGGCCGGCTTTGCAGGAGAAATCGGTACAAGCAGGCAGAGAAGTGAACAGGCCAGGGTTCGATGCTTATTGAAGATTCCCGCCAGAAACGACCGGGAATTTTCATCTGCAGGGAAAGATAACTTTTGATTCGCTCGCTTACCCCTGGGCATCGCCCCGGGGATTGCGCTCGCCGACTGATTCATGAATACCTCGATTCGTTCCGGATTCCATTTCGATCACAACACCTGCCAGTCCTGGAAAAGCCCGGAGGACTGCGGCCCGCATTTGTTCCTTTGCCGTCTCCGCCCTTCCGGATTCTTCGGGATCAACCTGGAGATCAAAAAAAACGTAGCGCGCGCCTTCTTTATGTTCGATATGCAGGTTGAAAAAGGCTGATATTCCCTTACTCTTCCTGACTTGTCCGATCAGAAAATGCCTGATTTTCTTCATTTCCGGATCATGTGTATTGACCGGATCAATATAAACAACTGAATGAATTCCTGTTTTTTTGAACACAGCCTTTTCCGCCTGCTCGGACAGAAGGTAGGCATGCCTGAGTGTGGCCTCTTCCGATATCCCGAGATGAAAGGACAGGGTCTGACTCAGAACTCCCGGATGGATGAGAATATCATGAACTTCCC
>CAYXFJ010000362.1:0-2129 GCA_964464265.1 uncultured bacterium | reverse complement strand
GGCAGAATACGAAGCATACTGTTCATCGGTAAGGAGATGGATACCCCGGCTCATTCCATACAAAGGCGAGGAGACTTTTTCTCCAAATTTAAAAAAAGCGATTCGTTCAGAACGCAATACTTTTCAGTCTATTGCAGCTGTCTGTATACTGATCCTTATCCGGTGGCATTTACTATGAAGCGTACTGCTGGAAAAATCATCATGATCGTCGCGGGTGAGGCGTCCGGTGATATGCGGGGCGCCGAGCTCATGAAGGCCATGAAGGAGAAAAGGCAGGGACTTTCGTTCAGGGGCATCGGCGGAGACAGGATGATCGCTGAAGGACTGAACGCCATTCATCATGTAAATGAGCTATCCTTTCTTGGATTTATTGAAGTACTGAAGCACCTGCCTTTTCTCCGGCGCGTGATGAGAGAGATGAGAGAACATCTGGATAAAGAGAAACCGGATATGGTCGTACTGGTGGATTATCCGGGATTCAACCTGCGGCTGGCTCGTGAAGTCCATAAGAGAGGAATTCCGCTGGTCTATTATGTCAGTCCGCAGATCTGGGCATGGGGCAGGGGGAGGCTGAAAAAAATGGCGAAATGCATTGACCGGATGGTGGTGCTTTTCCCGTTCGAAGAGGCGCTGTACAGGGATGCGGGCATGGATGTGCGTTTTGTCGGACATCCGCTGAAGGAAGAGGTCAGGGTCCGGCTATCAAAGGATGCATTCTTCCGGGACACAGGATTGGACATCTCGAAACCCACTCTGGCTCTTCTCCCGGGATCGCGCTCACAGGAGATCCGTCACATACTGCCGGAACTGAAAAGGGCAGCTGAAATTCTGGGTGAGCGGATTCCAGACCTTCAGATACTGCTGGCCAAGGCGCCTACAGTGCCGGATGTTATGTATGAACCTTATCTCAGGGGAAAACTGGCCATTCAGACGGTGAGGGAAAAAACATATGAAGTCATGGCGCATTCGGATCTGGCGCTCGTGGCATCCGGAACTGCCACTCTGGAAACAGCTCTTCTGGGCACTCCGATGGTGGTCGTATATAAAATTTCCTGGCCTTCCTATCTGATGGCCCGCTGCCTGGTAAAACTGCCGAATATAGGGCTGGTCAACATCGTCGCAGGCAGAACGATCGTGCTCGAGTGCATACAGCGTTCGGCAACAGGAAGAAGGATAGCCGAAACAGCCCTTGAAATTTATAATGACAGGGAAAGGTACGAGCGTATCGTCAAAGACCTGAAAGAGATTGCAAACAGTCTGGGAGAAGCCGGTGCTGCAGGCCGTGCAGCGGATTCGGTTATTGAAATGCTGGAAAGAAACAGATGATCGGTCTGTGGAGACATAAATGGCCTTCTGTTTTTCTGTGGCCGCTTTCCTGCATATTTGGAATAGCTGTGCATCTCCGGAACAGGCTCTATGAAAAAGGAACGCTCCGGACTGTATCTCTCGATGCGAAGGTGATATCTGTGGGCAACATTACGGTTGGGGGTACGGGGAAGACACCTCTTGTGGAAGCAATTACCCGGAGTCTCAGTCAGAGCGGATTAAAACCAGCGATTGTGAGCCGCGGATACGGAAGGAAAACAAAAGAGGTGGTGATGGTTTCGGACGGGAAGTGCATCACGGAGGATACAGGAAAAACAGGGGACGAGCCGCTGCTTCTCGCCCGCAGGCTTCCGGGGATCCCCGTGGGGGTCGGAGACCGTATCCTTGCGGGACAGGCAGCCCTCAGCCGGGGCGGGATAGAGGTGCTGGTGCTGGACGATGCCTTTCAGCACAGGAAGGTCAGGAGGGATCTCGATATTGTGACTCTGGATGCCGAATGTCCATTGGGTAACAGCATGCTCCTTCCAGCCGGCCCTTTAAGGGAACCGTTCTCTTCTCTCGGGCGGGCGGATATGGTGGTGATCACACGGGTCAGGTCCGAAGAAAAGACCCGCGGCCTTGTTGAAAAGATCGGCAATGTATTCGGAGGTCCTGTTTTTCTTACCCGGCACAGACCTGTAAGCTGGATTTCCATGAATGACCGGAAAGAGTATGAGCTTGGCCTGCTTGAGGGAAAGCGCTGCCTGGCATTTGCGGGTATTGGATCTCCTCCGGCTTTCTTGAGCACACTGCTGGACTGCGGA
>CAYXFJ010000361.1:0-2131 GCA_964464265.1 uncultured bacterium | reverse complement strand
GATGAGCTGTTTTCTCTCAAGGCTGTACGGGGATCTGCCGCTGGCGTTCAAACCATAAAGTTTATTTGTCTTTGAATCCCATACAATCGCGAACAAATCACCGCCTATGCCGCATCCTGTCGGCTCCACAAGACCCAGAACAGCATTGGCAGCGATGGCAGCGTCCACTGCGCTGCCACCGGATCTCAGTATGTGGATAGCTGCCTGGGTGGCCAGCGGCTGGCTGGTAGCAGCCATTCCGTTTTGAGCGATAATTCGCGAACGTGTGGCGAACGATTTTCCTATGATGCGATCGGCTGAATAAGCATTACTCATCAAAAGGATAGCCAATCCCTGAACAAGTATCCGTTTTTTCATCTTGATTGCTCCCTCTGTTTTTTATTTTGCGGGAGAAAAAGGATGTTTTTTTACAGGAAACCAATCCCCATCATGAAAAGTAAAAGTAACTACAGATAACATAATCATTTTTTGAAGTCTGTCAAGCAGTTTTCACTATTTATCCGGCTACTCTGCACATAGACGGGAGGAAATTTTATAAGACGAATAAAGACAAATATTAGGAATACCTTAAATTAAACTTTTCCAATGGATTTTGAACAATTTGTTTATTATATTCGTTAAAGAATTATAAAATGAATCGGATGGTATGGGCGAACCAGTACACAGGCATCGGGAATAAATACAGGTCTTGACAAGAATGACTCAGATGGAAGCGGCAAAATCCGGCAGGCAGACAGATGCGGCAGCAAGAATCGCAGAGAATGAAAAATGTGATCAGAAAGAGCTCTGTGACAGGATTGCCAGCGGGGAAGTGATCATTCCGGGAAATCGCGTACATAAATTGAATATGCCCCTGGGTATAGGCAGAGGATTGCGCACGAAAGTAAATGCAAACATCGGGACCTCGACCCATCAGTGCAAAATTGACCTTGAAGTGAAAAAAGCCAGGGTCGCGGTGGATGCAGGAGCAGATACTGTTATGGATCTTTCCACAGGAGGAAATCTTCCGGAAATACGAAGAGAGATCATGAAGGAGGTTCCGGTAGTCATCGGCACGGTCCCTATTTATGAAGCTGCCATAAATGCAGTCAGGTCCAGAGGCGCACTTGTAAAGATGACCGTGGATGATCTTTTCGAAGTTATTGAAAGACAGGCTGAGGAAGGAGTTGATTTCTTCACCGTTCATTGCGGTCTGACCAGAACAAGTATCGAACGCCTGAAAAATCAGGGGCGTCTTATGGATATCGTGAGCCGGGGAGGATCTTTCCTCGCCACGTGGATGGTCGCGAACGACCGGGAAAATCCGCTGTTCGAGTATTATGACCGCCTTTTGGAGATCGCACGGAAATTTGACGTGACCCTCAGTCTTGGAGACGGCCTTCGTCCGGGTGCGCTGGTTGATGCAACAGACCGTGCTCAGATTGAAGAACTCATCATCCTGGGAGAATTGACAGAGAGAGCCTGGAAACAGGATGTCCAGGTCATGATTGAAGGTCCCGGACATGTGCCTCTAGATCAGATACAGACCAATATACAGCTCGAAAAGAAACTGTGCTGCAATGCCCCGTTTTATGTGCTCGGGCCCATTGTTACAGACATAGCACCGGGTTATGATCACATTACTTCCGCCATAGGCGGCGCTCTTGCGGCAATGGCCGGTGCGGATTTTCTCTGTTACGTGACTCCAGGCGAGCATCTCAAACTTCCCGGTATAGAAGACGTGAAGGAGGGCGTCATAGCTGCCCGCATTGCTGCGCACGCAGCTGATATCGCAAAAGGACACCCATTAGCCCTTGAGTGGGATATCGCTATGTCCAGAGCCAGAAAAAATCTTGACTGGGAGGAACAGATCCGGCTTGCGATCGATCCGGACAGGGCCGGGAAATACCATAATGAAGGAAAGACAGAGGATACGCAGGTATGCTCCATGTGCGGGGAATTTTGTGCCATACGTTTGGTAGATCAATTGCTGCATAATGAAGAGATCTAAGAACAAGGAAAGGATAATGAAAATTCTGACATATCCTGATCCGGTACTGCGACGCATATCCGAACCCGTAGAGAAGGTGGATGAATCCGTTTTACAGCTCATCGAAGATATGACGGATGCTATGTATCAGGATGACGGTGT
>CAYXFJ010000360.1:0-2163 GCA_964464265.1 uncultured bacterium | reverse complement strand
CTGCCGGCTTTTACGATCTGGCTGACTGTTGCCTTCGCAAAATCAGTTTTCCTCGGCTCGCTCTGTTGTTGTATCGTCATGCCATCTCCCTGACGGGGCGCCCCCTCGGAAAGGGTATACATCCGCACATGACAGGTCTTTGCCTGTGGCAATACAAGAGTAAGCCCTTGCAAGGCATCGGTGCATTGCGGCATATATATATTTTCTTGTAAGATACCTTTCAGTGCTCTGGAAACGAGGTTGAAATGGTGGTTAATAGTAAGGATACCGGGAAAATTCCATTCGTCGGTGTGTCTCTATTATTACAGAGCGTATGCACCAGGATTGATGCTTCAGTGATTCAGCAGGAGAGGTGAAGAAATGAGAAAAATTATGATAGGATTGGGAATACTGCTCATGATTGCTCTGGTCCTGCCGGCAATGGCAGTGCCTCTTGAACCACAGATAGTTATGAAGGTCACCGGGGGTGGCTGGTATGAATCTTATGAAGGTATTAAATGGACCAAGGCATTCACCGCCCGGATGGATTCATCTGGTACTGTGAAAGGAGAGTGGGAGGCCCAGTCACCTGCCCCCGGGCCGGGAACATGGCATGCAGAAGTGACGTCAGTGGAGACCGGGATTCTTACCAGCGGTCCGAAGGCGGGAAAGTTAGGAGCACTTGTTGTTGGAACAGTCACTTCCGCAGATGATCCATCCATGATCGGGGATACAGAATGTATGATGCTTATCGATAACGGTCAGGGGAAGAATGCCGCACCTGACCAGATAATGGGAGGTTATAATGGTGACAGGGATTACTGTTTCACTCTGTATACATTCAACGCCGCCCCATGGCGTGACTTCCAGGGGAACATCCAGATTACTCCCTGATTCTCCTGAAATCTCATTTTTAATTCCCTTTTGACCGCTTCCGAATCGTTTTTTTTTGACCGGGATCGTTCGATCTGAATATCGGTAAACAGCATCCTGCCAACCATCAACCGGAAATAAAACAGCGGGGTGATCTGGAGCGAGCTGGAGTGCAGTGAGCGCAAGCGAACGTTAATGAGGACAAGTGAACATCACCGGGCGTCTGCATTCACCGGCCAACCAGCAGGAAATCACCGGATTTTACCGTTTCCGTGAGGTTTTTTTACCCTTAAACACTACTTCGGAATCATGGGGTGCATTGTAAAAAATGCTTGAGGCCGGTCCTTCGTTGAGGACTTTCTGGTTATACGCCCGGATATACGTTTGAACCGCTTTTGAATCCATGACATCGATACCATCAGAGCGAGCTGCCATCATAAACCTTTTTGCCATTCCCCAGCAGTCAGGATTAGATGACTGTTCCATTATGCGTTCATGTAAATTTTTAATCTCGCGAGTCATAGCGGACGCATTTTTCTGAAGATGGTGTTCGTCAAGGTACGCGAAAAACGCTGACAGCACCGGAACAATGCACCGGAAAAAATCAGGACCTTCGGACATCTTCTCCGGGAAGAAATGGACACAACATTCTTTCATCGCATCTGCATCCCATTCCTGCGGGACAAGCCCCGGATAACTGAACATCATATCGGTAAAGAACCCGGCAATGCTCTCCGACTGCAATCGCTCATTTTCGCTTAAATTTTTGAAATGCGGACTGGCACAAAAGCCTTCACCCCAGTCGAAAATAACCAGATCGAGACACTCATTGAGTACGGTTTCCGGTGACTGTTTTGGGGGAATTGTCCGCTTTTTTCGTGGTTTCATCATCGAATCTCCCAATGGCTCATCCTGTAATAATCTGATGCACCGCCACACACAATATTCTTATTTTTCCTTCACCGGCCGGGTCTGAATGTCCGATGCAGGAGATACCGGAGCGATCTTTGTCAGCAGCGCTTCATTGGCCTGCTTCCAGGCTGTTCGTGCCTGCCGGTTTTTTGGCTCCTGTTTGATTATCGCATCAAACACACGGATTGCCTGATTATACTTTCCGAGCTTCATGGGAGTTATCCCTTTGTTGTAGAGCGCGTCGATAAAGCCAGGATCTCTATCTGCGGCCTGAGCAAAGCAGTTGACAGCATCTGTGTATTTTTCCTGCTTGTGAAGGATGAGACCCTTGTTATACCAGATGCTGGGATTATTGGAATCTGTCCTGATGACTGAATTCATCACCAGAATCGCCTCATC
>CAYXFJ010000359.1:0-2165 GCA_964464265.1 uncultured bacterium | reverse complement strand
GTTTGAACAGAAAGCTCACCGCTCTGGTGAAACCCTCCGTGAATATGGAATTGACGACCAGGATCAGCAGAATGATGAACAGAGCCGGCATCATGATTCTCGTGCTCTTCTCAATGCCCTTATTGACCCCGCGAATCACCAGGAATACGGTCATTCCCATGAAAAGCGCATGAAAGAGTATCTGAAGGGGTCCGTTCGAGAGGAAGGTTTCGAATTCACCCGAGAGCTGAACCGTGTCCGGTACCATTCCCTTCAAAGACCAGCCCAGGCACTTGATGAAATACTGGATCGTCCACCCCGCCACTATATTATAATAAGAGAGGATCAGAAAACCGGCCGCAATTCCCAGCCAGCCTATGAAGCTCCACAACGGATGCCCCAGTTTCAGAAAAGCTCCGACAGGGCTTTTCTGGGTGGAACGGCCGATCACGATTTCAGCCATCATGATGGGAAAGCCGACGACAAGCACTGCCAGGAGATAGACAAGAACAAAAGATCCCCCGTCGTTCTCATGCACGATGTAGGAGAATTTCCACAGATTCCCCAGACCCACAGCAGAACCTGCAGCAGCCAGAATGAATCCCAGCCGGCTGAAATGTCCCCTGTCTCTTGCCATTACCTGGCCTCACATCATTTATACTGCTTGTGCTCTCTGGAATAATAATCCCTGCTCATCTTCGCGATCCTGGGCGAGAGCAGTAGCACGGCGATCAGATTGGGCACGACCATACACCCCAGAGCCACGTCCCCGTAGGTCCATACGGTCTCCAGAGAGAGCACAGCCCCCAGGAACGTGAAAAAGACATAGATGATTCTGTAAACCCTGACATGACGGATACCGAAAAGATACTCGACGCACCGGTCACCGTAATACGACCACGAGATGATCGTGGAGAGAGCAAAAAGGAAAACGGAGAGGGTCACGATATAATTGCCAGCCTTTCCCGCTTTTCCAAATCCTACATAAAAGGCCCAGGCAGTAAGCGCCGAACTGTTCTGCAGCATCATACCGCCCACATTCAAACGGAGGCTTTTACCTTCTCCATCCGTCAGGCGTGTTCCGTCAAGCACGAAGGATCCTGTGTAAGGAGCGTCTCCCCTGTAAAGTACCGGATTGCTGATAAAAGCATCGTCCGCTTCAAAGAGAAGGCCTCCTGCTCTGCCGTCCAGAACTTCCGATCTTCCTGAAAATCTGGCAGGAGATTCCGGATCATCATCATGAAGGTTCCTGTCTGTTACCGGATATCCGGGATCTGCGTACACAGCGATCTTGTTCGTATCCAGGGCGCGCAAATCCATTTTTTTCTGATCCCACACGCCGGACAGAACCACGACCAATCCCGTCAGGGTACAGATCACTATCGTATCAATGAAAGGCTCCAGAAGCGCGAGGGTGCCCTCCCTGACAGGCTCATCGGTTTTTGCCGCGGCATGGGCAATGGGAGCACTCCCCTGTCCAGCCTCGTTGGAGAAGAGGGCCCTTTTAATCCCCCATAGCAGCGTGAGATTCCACACACCCGCTGCAGTCCCTCCGAAAGCTGCTTTTGGCTTCCATGCTTCTGTAATGATCGTAGCGAAAAGGCCGGGCAGCTGCGGAAGATCCCGGATCAGGATGTAAAATGCTCCGAGGGCGTACAGAATACCCATGGCGGGCATGAGGTATGCGGTCACTGACCCGATCCGTTTGATACCGCCGAGAATAACCATGGAAACCAGAACGGCAAGAATAAGCCCGACAATCCAGTCCGGAGCATTGAAATCGGCCATGGCGCTGACAGCAACCGTATTGGACTGATTCATGTTGCCGCTTCCAAAAGAGCTGATAATCGCGAGGAACGCGAACACCATGGCCATCCATTTCCACCGGTGCCCCAGCCCCTTGTCTATATAGTACATGGGCCCGCCCGATACGAATCCTTTCTCGTCAAAGGTCCTGTATTTGAGAGAAAGCGTGCATTCACAATACTTCAGCGTCATCCCGAAAAGTCCGGACACCCAGAGCCAGAAAATCGTGCCGGGTCCTCCATAATGAATTGCTGTGGCTACTCCCGCAATGTTGCCGATACCCACCGTTGCGGATAGTGCCGTTGTCAGGGCCTGATAATGCTTGATGTCTCCCTTATCCTTTGGATCATCATATACGCCTCTAAGCACCTGGATCGCAT
>CAYXFJ010000358.1:697-2166 GCA_964464265.1 uncultured bacterium | reverse complement strand
CGTTTGTAATTACGGCGTCTCTGGCAGGAAGCGGGTTTTTTAAAAAAAAGAAGCTGGCGGAGGGGAAAAATGCGAGGCCTCCGGATGAGAATGGGAGGCCTCGATTCTTTTCCATAGAGAATTCGCTGAAAAGGACGCTGCGGGAGGCCTGCCTGTATGGAAATACAGCAAATTCAGTTTACGTGCTGCAGGGAATTGCACAATCTGCCTTCAGATCAAGATCCTGCATGCGCAGGGATCGCAGGATCCATTCTGAATGCAGGCCGTTTGTGAAATAATCGCAGAACCGGCCTGAAGTGTCCATCCTGCGATCAGGCCATATTCCACTGTTCCTGAATCAGACGGGCTGCTGCAGGTACGGTCAGTTTGGGATCCCCGACAGAACTGCATTCAAGACTCACGAAATCCTGATAGCCGATGACCTTCAGTCCCCGGAAACCGTCCACATAATTGTCGCCTTCATCCTCTCCCGGCATTTTTCTCCTTTTGCGGCTGGCGATGTGCACGTGGTGCAGGTACTGCCCTCCGGAAATGAAAGCGCCCATGTCGCTCGTCTCCTCCCAGGTCATATGCCAGAAATCACCCATGCACGCTATGCCGGGATGGTTCACATCCCTGCAAATGGCTGCTGCGTCGGCTACCTGGCGCAGGAAATAAGCTTCCTTCCTGTTCAGGGGCTCAAGCAGTATCCGGGTGCCCGCTTTCTGCGCATGCTCGCCCAGTTCGGGCAAGAGCTCGAGGAGCATTTCTCTGGATTCCTGATGGGGAAGAGAAGGCTGCCTGTTAAAAGCAGGGACGATGATCAGACCTGATGCGTTCAGCGCACCTGCAGCAGTCAGGATCTCTTTCATGGAAGTCATGGCTTCGAGCCGGTCTTTTTCTTCACTGGAGATCAGCCAGCCACTGAAACCCGCACAAATCGCGCTCATTTTGATGATGCGGCCCTGAAGCGCTTTCTGGAACTCCTCGACCCTCTGGGGCAGGTCCCTGCCCCCTGGCTCCAGACCCACGAATCCACTGGCTTCGAGGAAATCCAGTTTTTCCGAGAGGGATTCTCCCGGGGCTCTCCCTTCCTGGCAGGATATCTTGAGCACCGCCTTCTGTGCAGGCTTTGGCAGATTCGCTGTTTTGGAGGAGCATCCCACCGCGGACACGACTCCGGCTGCAGAAGCGAATTTCAGGAAATCCCGGCGATTGATCTGCATATATCCTCCTTGATCTGTTGGCCGGACCATACACTTTTTTATGTGAAACGTGTGACCTGTTTCATTCATCCGGTCACTTCTCGACAGTGCCCGGCACAGGAATAATGATCTTTTTGGGAACTTTGTCCAGTTGTTCATAACGGAAATCCGATGCCATCATCTCATCCCAGGTCACCTCTTTGCCGGTGTAAGCGGAGATGCGTCCCATGATGGCTGTTAGGCAAGAAGTGGCTACATTTTTCGCTTCGTTGATCGGCTTGCCGG
>CAYXFJ010000358.1:324-687 GCA_964464265.1 uncultured bacterium | reverse complement strand
CTTATGGCTGTCACCAGATCGATATGCTCCCTGACATATGGAGAAATGGTCTTGGGCTCTTCCTTGCCGTCCGCAGTCATGACAACCGGTGCCTTGTATTCCCATTTCGGGGTTCCGTCTTTGGCAAAGATCTTGTCCTTGCAGTTACTGGATCCTTTTGTCCCGACCACGAACTCGGAGACGTTGTTCGCGCAGCCGTTGATCTGGCGGCACATGCTGTGCACGTGCATACCGTTCGGCATCTCGTAATCCACGCTGAAGAAATCGAACTGGTCGCCTGTAACGCGTCTTGTGCGTCCGCCGAATCCTACGGCTTTTACAGGATGCATGCCTGTGAACCAGTTGATGACATCGATGTTGTGC
>CAYXFJ010000358.1:0-297 GCA_964464265.1 uncultured bacterium | reverse complement strand
GAGAGCCAGGTCCAGTTCACCCAGTCCCGGATCATCCATTCCAGCTCAGACCATCCCTTCTGACGCTCCCTGTACCAGAGCTGGCTCTGGTTCCAGTAGCAGCGCGCTGCCACGATATCACCGATAGCGCCCCCGGCGATCATCTTATAAGTCTCTACATATTCCTGCTGATGGCGCCTCTGCGTGCCGGTGACCACGGAGAGACCGAATGCCGCAGCCCTGTCCCCTGTATCCATGATCGAACGGGCACCCACAGGATCCACGCATACAGGTTTTTCCATGAATACATGCTTTTTG
>CAYXFJ010000357.1:1012-2169 GCA_964464265.1 uncultured bacterium | reverse complement strand
TCATTTTACAAAAAAACAGGAGAAAAAAATGAAACAGCTAGCTTATCGCATCATCGCAGCAGCAGGTCTGGTCCTGCTCATCACCAGTTACTGTGCGTCACCCGGTTCAGGCGGTAAAACCATCGAGTGGGTTAAATACAACGACCCCAAAACCGGCAATGAGGTCTGGCAGCTGACAAACAACGATTCAGCAAGCGATGCTTTCTATTTTTATGCCCAGTCTTTCACATCGGATGACAGGTATGCTATATTCCGCTCAAAGCGTTCCGGAGACTGGGACATTTATCGCTGTGACCTTACCAATGGTGAGATCAAACGGCTATCTTCCGACGAGAATATCAGGACTGCCTGTATTTTTCCTGATGGCGTGAGCATGGCCTTCATTTCCGGCTGGAAGTACTATAAAATGAACGTGCATAATCTGAAGCGGGAATTGGTCATGGACTTTACAGGCAAGCTACCCTCAAGGCCATTTTTCAGGCCGAGTTTCACTCTTGACGGCAGATATACCCTTGTAACCACAAGAGAAGAGAGCACCGGTAATTGCCTGTACAGGGTGGACCTGACGACAGGCGAAATACTGCAGGTGCTGAAAGCGAAAACCGGAGGCTTAAGCCACGAACAGATCAATCCCGTTGATCCGAACCTGATCAGTTATGTCCTCGGTCCGGATACCCAGAATGATATGAAACTTCCCATGAAAAAACGGGCAAGGGCCAGACTCATCAGGGTCGACCAGGGAACCGACGAGCCTTATCTCATAACTCCTTATGGCTTCAGAGCAACCCATGATTCATGGTCCCCCCTGGGAAACCGTTTCTTTTTCTTTGAAAAAACAGTCCCGGGCTGGATACCCGTATCTATTGCATCGATCGATCTGAATGGCGGAGACTATACACGCCACTATACTGACGCATCCATCAAACTCGGACACGGAACAGTGAGCCGCGATGGCAAATGGTTCATTTCGGACGGCCAGGAGCCTTCTGACAATCCCCTGATCCTTTTAAACCTTCAGGACGGTAAAACGAAGACCTTATGCTGGCCCGATGCCACTATCAACAATAATGTGCATGTTCATCCCAATTTCAGCGCATCGGGGAATTATGTGATCTACACCTCGGACAGGACTGAAAAAGGCAAACCAGAGGTGTATG
>CAYXFJ010000357.1:347-1000 GCA_964464265.1 uncultured bacterium | reverse complement strand
CGTGCCTGTCAAACAAATAAAGAATTCATGGTAAAAAGGCAGAATACATTGATTTCCCTGTCAGATCATTGAGTGCATCACTGTTGGTATCATCTTTTCAAGGTGGAGTCGGTTCGGGGAGCTGAAGGGAGAGCGTTTATTGACACACAGCATTTCGGCATTGCTCTTCAATTCAGAATGCCATCGCCCCGCAGGCTGATCAGGCGTGCCCACGTTTTTCCCGAATCCGTACTTTTGTAAATATGGTATCCCTCCGTGGCGAGATACACAACACGAGGGTTAGAAGGTGCAAACTCGATGTCGTCCACACGGCCCAAAGCGTTGAGAACGAGAGTCCGCGATTGAAGTCCGTTCGCCGAGCGGTACGTCCTCTCGCTTTCACAGAAAATCACGATTCGCGGGTCGTAAGGAGATATCTTGACCGGACCGTTTGCAGGAACCGCAAGCGTGTCCCATGACGAACCGCTGTCTGTTGATTTAAGGACTTTGAATGCATCGCGTTCGATCGCGTATAAAATTTGTCCGTCGATCGAAACATCAAACTCGGTGATGAGCCGAGTTCTGAGCGATGGCGCGAAGGGACTCCAGTTCATTCCCGCATCTTCAGAGCGCAGAAAGCCGAGGTTCTTTGAGGGTTCGTCCATGGATAATCC
>CAYXFJ010000357.1:0-302 GCA_964464265.1 uncultured bacterium | reverse complement strand
CCCAGAAAACGTTCTTGTCCACACCGGCCGGTGTTGTGGCGGCGTTCCAGTTCATACCATAGTCACTGGACCGCATGAGCGCTCCTTCAAAGGCCTGACCTAAAAGAGCACTGAACGTCGCCTTGCCTTCTCCGATACCCAGCACAGCGACAGCGGGATCGTGCAGATCGAAGCGCACGCACAATGCGTAGGAATTAGTCAGTCCGCTATTCGACCTCAACCAGGTAGCACCGCCATCCTCACTGCGGTACACGCCTGCTGTGCCGCTCGGATAACTGCCTGCCACAGGTCCCGGCGAATCG
>CAYXFJ010000356.1:0-2178 GCA_964464265.1 uncultured bacterium | reverse complement strand
TAGCCGCGGACTTTTAAAATAGAGCTGCGGTTTTTGCGGATGACAGCTGCTTAAAGGCGCAGGTTCATTACCGGTATCCGATGCTCTCCGAGGAAAGCTGCGTTTCTCTACAGATGCCTGCAGCAGAGATACTGTTTCTGAATGGATGTTTTTTCCATTGCGAGAATGTCGAACTGATGTTCCCTGAGCATGGATTCCCAGATACCGGGATCCAGTGCATGAATTTTGTGGCCGAGAAGCGTACGCAGTGCGTTGATGACCCCCGGTGGCGAAAGTGTTACCAGAAAATACCCCCCCGGCGAAAGCACACGTCTCACGTCCTCGAGAAAAGCCTCCTTCTGTTTCAGATACTCCGTCAGACCAACGGCGGAAATCCACTTTGCTGATCCGCTCCTGAAAGGGAGCGCTCCGGCATCTCCCGCTACTCCGTTTATTCCAAATCTCAGCTTGCATCTGCGCATCATGGCAGGTGAACGGTCCATTCCGGTGAGCTTTGTCCATGAAGGATACACGGACAATGTATCGCCCGTCCCGGTTCCCAGATCAAGAACGCGTTCCGGAGGATCCGGAGCAGACCGTACTAGTTTCCTCAGGGCTTCCCTTTCCCTCTCCAGCATCCTTTGTACGAACGGCAGCTTCCGCATGCCGCGGTAATACCGCGACTTGCTGTTCCACAGGGAAAACGCCATGGCCGGTATCCGTCTACCTGTTCTTGAAGACCTGAAAGGAAATACTCTGATCCGCGGATGAATCGGGGTTGCCGCATCGGACCGCCATGCCGGATTCTTCTGCAGCACCAGTCCACCCCTTTTCATTATGGATCCACGGATTCGTAATGTACATTATCTTAATGGAAAATTCAAGTCCAGTTTTGCCTGTTCTTGTTACACTGTTTCACGAGTGCATTTCAGGGGTACCACGGCTGTTATCCCGTTCCGGTAAAGAACGGAGCCGCACTAAATAAGGGCTGTTCCAATCACAGGCCGCCCTAATTACCATTTGACAACGTTTCATCAAAAAATGGGGCCGTCCCATTTACCATTTGACAACGTTCCGGGAATCTCGTACATTCCAGTGATCGTGCGGCGCTGCCCGGCATGCGCCGGACTGGGGGTCTTCCATGAAAATTTTCTATTCGCCAAAATGCCTCGAGTTTCATTCTCCGGGCCATCCGGAATCACCGGAACGCATAAAGAATATCAGCGCTCATCTGAAATCCAGGGGATACAGGTTCTCCACACCGTCTCCCTGCAGAGAAGAGGACATCCTCCTCGTGCACACCCGCGATTATCTGGAGGAGCTGAAGCAGGGAGCTTTCTTCGATATGGACACTCCGGTTCTTCCCGGTATCTATGACCATGCCCGGCTTTCAGCAGGCGCTGCCCTGCAGTCGGCTGAATGGTGTCTGGGAGGAGAGACCGCTTTCTCCCTGATGAGACCTCCGGGACATCATGCCACACGCAGGCGCATCATGGGCTTCTGCTATCTCAATAATATCGCCATGGCTGTTTCAAAGCTCCTGGCCGGCCATCCGGACATGAAGGTTGCGATTCTCGATATAGACTGTCATCACGGCAACGGGACGGAAGACATCTTCCTGGGGAATCCGAAAGTGCACTTCGTATCCCTGCACCAGAGCCCGCTTTATCCCGGTACAGGACTCGAATCCAGGGCCAACTGCATGAATTTTCCGCTGGAGCCCGGGACGGACGGCGCCCGGTATCTCGAAGTTTTAAAAACTGCCTGCAAAGGGATCGAGAAGTTCAAACCGAATGTCATGGCCGTATCCGCAGGATTCGATACTTACTGCAAGGATCCGCTGAGCCATATGAACCTGACTGTTGATACCTATGCGGATATCGGCAAACGGATCGCTCTTTTTAATAAACCTACTTTTTTGATTTTAGAAGGGGGTTATTCTTCTGATCTGCACCTGTGCGTTGAGGCGCTTCTCGGAACTTTCCAGAAGTGAATAAACACCTTGACAAATACAACGGGGTTCTTTAATTTTTCCCGGAAGAGAGAGGGAATCCCTTCCCGACCTGAAAAACCCGCTCTGCGTACTCATCATCAGACTGACGACCGAATTTGTAAGAAGTGGAAGGGATTGAAGGAAGGGCAGTATTTATCCTTTCTGACGGATCCGTGCATTCCCTTCGGTTTGGGAGGGAAAAAGAA
>CAYXFJ010000355.1:0-2183 GCA_964464265.1 uncultured bacterium | reverse complement strand
GGAGTCCAGGGCGGCGCTCAGGGACGGCAACCGGGCGTACGAGCAGGAGGACTACGAGACGGCAGTCGAGCACTACGAGCGGGCCCTCCGGCTCAATCCCGGCCTCGTCGAGGCGCATTTCTATCTCGGCAGCGCCTATACGTACAAGGGGCTTTATCAGGCCAAGAACGGCTCTCTGATCTCCGGTTTTTTGAGTGCCCGAAAGGGTATGGATCAGCTGAAAAATGCGCTTGAGAGGGAGCCCGGTCTGTATGATGCCTATCTTGGACTCGGGAATTATAGGTACTGGTCCGGGAGATATTACCAGTATCTGAAGTGGCTGCCCTGGGTAAAAGACGAAAGGGAAGAAGGCATACACCAGATCCGGCTGTCTATAGAGAAAGGAACTTTCTCCCGCTGGCTGGGCATCAACAGCCTTGCCTGGATCGAGTATGACCGGAAATCCAACAACCGGGCTCTGGATCTCTTTCAAATGGGACTGGAATATTACCCCGGCAGCCGTTTCTTTCTCTGGGGTCTTGGAGATACCTTTCTGCAGATGGAAGATTACGACAGGGCGATATCCGCATACGAAGACCTTCTGTCCGGTCTCCTGAATGCGGAAATGGAAAACGGTTTTAATGAAGGAGTATGCCGTTTCAAGCTCATCAAATCCTGCATGGCAGCCGGCTATTATGAGAAGGCGTTCGGGCACTGTGAGGCAATGCTGGGGGAAAAATTCGATCCAAAAACAGAAAAACGGTTGAAAGACCGTATCGAAAAAACCCGCAAATACAGGACTGAATGCCTCGAAAAGCTGGGCAGAGTTCGCGTGATACATGAATAAATGGAAGTTCACAAAGGCAGTGCTTGCGGCTGCGGTTTTCCTCATCACGGCGCACGCGTATACGCAGACCGCTGAGTCCCGATCCGTCCAGGTCACATCACTTGAACAGGCACTTCTCTATGACATGGAGGACGGATCTCCGGAGCATTTTTCCATGGTCCAGGCTGCCTTTATCCTTTCAGGAGCAGAAAAAGAAGATTCCCTGTCCGTTTATCTCAACTGGTTTGACAGTCTCATCGGGAAGATCCGGGATTTCCGGTTCAATGCATTCGAGCCTGTCCAGACCGCTGCCAAAGTTTTTGCTTACCTCCACGCGACCCTGCTTAAAACCTACAGTCTGGAATCTACAACCCTGCTCGATATCATCTATGGGAAAAAATATAACTGTGTTTCCGCGACTGTTCTGTACAACCTGGTCTGTGCAGAGCTGGGATTTTCCACAGAGGCTTTCGAGACTCCTTCCCACGTGTACACCCTTTTCACGAGCTTTACGGAACGGGTGACCGTGGAGAATACGACTGCCATGGGATTCGATATCATGCGGAATCTGAGGGCTTATTCGGAATATCTGGCCGGATATTATCCCCGGAGTGAAGTATTGAAGATCGGGCTGGACCGTCTTTACGCATATGAGAACTCGAAAGGCAGGGTGATCAGCAATCTCGAGCTTCTCGGGCTCATCGCCTATAACAGGGCTTATCAGGCCAGAAAAAGAGGCGATTTCAAAACCGCTTACGAACTCATTCTTGCCGCACAGCGGTTCAATGCGGACTCCCGGAGCAATATTCAGTTCGAGAGAACGCTGTACCTGGAGTGGGGCGAAAGGCTTTACAAAAAAGGGGAAATAGAGGAAGCATTCCAGGTCTTTGCGGACGGGACTTACCGGTATCCGGACAGTCCTGAGCTCACACATAACTGCAGAATCGTTTTTTTCAGAGTACTGGAACATTTCCGGATGAAAGGGAAATTTGCAGCCTCCCTGGGGCTGATCACAGATATGGAGGCACTGGAAATCCTGGAGGACGAGGAAAAAGAGAGGCTGCTTCCCGTACTGGAAAAGGATTACCGGCTATTTCTCTTGCAAAAAGATACAGATCATGCCCTCAGAACTATCAGCTTGATGAAACGATTTGCTCCCGGGGATGAAAGGATCGAAATGCTGGAAAGGGAATTCCCTGTCCGCTGATAATCCATTCACCCAGGTTCGCAGGTCCCGCTGCAAAAACCAGCCATGTGAAAAGCAAAACCGGAAGGAGATTTGCATCCCTGAACGGAAAGCGGGAAATGGAACCTGATGGCCTTAAAAAAAATCAGGTCTGTCCTGTAATTTTACCGGCTTTCTGTTTTGGTGCGAACG
>CAYXFJ010000354.1:0-2211 GCA_964464265.1 uncultured bacterium | reverse complement strand
GGACCTATTTTTCCACGGATTCCGTCCTCACTCTGGAAGGGATAGATCATCCTGTCCAGGGACTGGATCTGCCTACCGGAGTGCTTAAGAAGATCTATCGCGATAATGTCCGGAAATGGTACAGACTGTAGACCGTTGAAAAAACTGTACCCTGTATTTTCAGTTATATCACGATTCCGTTCAGCTGATTTTATCATTGTCTAAAAAAAAGGATTGAGTCCATGTTCAGGAAAACACTGTCTGTCTGCTTTTTGCTCATTTCATTTATTTTTTGTGATGAGGGTACCTCCCTCCGTACAGAGAAAACACCCGAAGGAATTCTTGTAACAGAGGGCAACAAACCCGTTCTTTTTTATCAGCGAACCCCGAAATCCATTTCAGGGAAGTATGAAAGGGCGAATTATGTTCACCCTCTTTTCAGCCTCAGTGGTGACACGCTCACCGAGGATTTCCCTCAGGATCATCTGCATCACAGGGGCATTTTCTGGGCCTGGCACCAGCTCTGGATCGGGGAAAAGCGTATCGGTGACGGATGGGAAATAAGGGATATTTCCTGGGAGGTGGATACGGTGGACATCCAGATTTCCGGCAGGGAGTCTGTTATTCTGAAAGCACATGTACTCTGGAAATCACCACTGATAAAAGACTCAGCAGGGAGAGAGGAACCGCTGGTGGATGAGGTCACAGCGATCCGGATATGGAAAAAGAAAGGGCAGATGCGTTTTATTGATTTTGAGATCAGCCTGCTGGCATTGAAGGAAAATATGAGCATAGGTGGCTCCGAGGATGAGAAGGAATACAGCGGTTTCTCTGTCAGAATGAAACTTCCGGACGACATCACATTCTTAAGCTCCGGAGGGATAGTCAAACCGATAAATACGTTTTTAAATGCTGGTCCCTGGCTCGATTTTTCAGGCACATTTGGCTCCCAGAAGGGGAAACAGGGATTGGCAATCCTCTGCCATCCTTCTTCGCCCGGTTTTCCGCAGCCCTGGATATTGAGAGAAAAAAGAAGCATGCAGAATGCCGTATATCCGGGCAGAAAACCGGTTGCCCTGAAAGCGAGTGAACGGCTGTTCCTCCGCTACCGTATCGTTCTGCATGAGAGTGCAGGGAGTACGGAAAACCTGGATGAATGGTGGCGGTTATACGAAACATACGATGATTTTCAATTAAAATAACAGGGATAATTTATCCGATAACAGGCCTGTGGGAAAAGGACTGGTAAAGCCTGTTTGAAGAAAGAGGCGGCTTTGATGGAACGAAAACGGCTTATCCCCTGCAGAATTCCACTGCTGTTGATACTTTTTTCCTGTGCTGCACGCGAAACCCGGATTTCCCCCGATGACTTTTTTCCGCCAGGGGAGACATCTCTTTTCAATGGATTGGATCTGGGCTACTGGAAGCCGAGCGATTTCGTGAATAATGGGAAGATCACCGTTGAAGGCCGCTCTATCGTCATCGGTGAGGGTAAATACCTTTCAGGCATCACCTGGAGCGGTCCGATCGTGAACAAATACTATGAGATCTCCCTGGATGCAAAACGGATCGAAGGGGACGATTTCTTCTGCGGTCTTACTGTGCCTTTTGGTGATAGGAGTTTCAGTCTGATCCTGGGGGGGTGGGGAGGATCCCTGACCGGATTGTCCTGCATCGATGGTTATGACGCATCCGAGAATGAAAATTCGTGGACGATGCGGCAGATGCGATTCCGACGCATCCGAGAATGAAACAACGGACTGGATGCGGTTCAACAATGACCAGTGGTATCATGTGCGCCTGGCAGTTGCTGATACGATACGCGCATGGGTAGATGATAAAAAGATTGTGGAAGTCGCAGCTGAGGGAAAAAGAATGGACATACGGATAGATGTGTACGAATCTCTTCCTTTAGGGATAGCCACTTACAGAACAAAAGCTGCTGTGAAAAACATGGTCTTGAAACGATAATCCCCGCCAAAGAATCCATGCGCTCTCAACAGAGGGGACTACTCGTGTGTGTTATATCCCTTCTGATTCATTCAGGGTGGTAAAGTCCTGCCTCATTGATACCCAGCAGACCTGCATCATATGAACGCTTATCAAGCAGTACCAGATGCTTCTCCATCTCCGGGCTCAACAGCTGATAACTCCGGATACGGTCCAGACGGCCAGCGATACGCTCGAGATGATCGTCCTTTGTCATCCATTCCAGTTTATCAAAAGAGGTGA
>CAYXFJ010000353.1:1541-2235 GCA_964464265.1 uncultured bacterium | reverse complement strand
ATATCCTGCCCGTATCATGTAGCCGACCCCCAGCTCCCCGCTCGTGATGATATAGTCCGGAAGAGGTAATCTGTCGGAATTGTCCCGAAGACGCCAGTGCTCGCCCAGTTCTCCATCGGCGAAGACGTAATTCAGAAAATTCCTACCCAGGGCCGAATGTTGAAAACCGACGGTTTTCGTCCGTCCACGGGTGTTATAGAGAATCGCCCTTTCCAAGGGTTGAAACTCCAGACGGAAAAAGAGCACCTTCAGGTTCTGAAGATGGATCCGCCCCAGCGCAAGATCCATCTGGAGACAGTGGAAAAACATGGGGCTTGTCAGGGACTGGTACAGGGATTCCCGAATCAGGGAAGATATATCGATCCCTCTGAGGACCACCGGGGTTTTCCGCGCTATCCTGAAGGCTTTGATCACTTTCAGGAACAGATTCGGGTCAAGAACTGAAAAAATATCGCTGACATTTAGCATCCCTCCCAGCACGGTTACCGGCCGTTTTCTCAGGAAGGCGACAATCTCCTTTCTCTTTTTGAACAAGGACTGCCATGGCATCAGCCAGAGGATTTGGCGGACCGGCTCTTTCTCTGCCAGCACCTGAGGCATCTGGTTAAAGAATAGATCAACCGCGTCCTCTGAAAAGGGACGTTTCCACCAATCGGGATAAATACTGAAGAAACCGATTGTCTCCGGTGCAATA
>CAYXFJ010000353.1:0-1531 GCA_964464265.1 uncultured bacterium | reverse complement strand
ATGATTGCATTCACGATCCAGTATCTTGCTGTCCACGACAGGAATGTTGCTGTGAGAGCCTTTATCCAGAATGAAACCGGTTTCTTTTTTAATTCATGTGAGCTTTCAATAATATCGTTTCCTGCCTTTATGCCCGACGCTTTAAGGGCGATCCATGTCAGGAGGAACTTGACAATTTCCCTGCCCAATTGCAGTAGATAGGAAAAAGCGAAGAAGATCCCCCCCCTCTCCCTTTTTCTGCCGCCGGAGGGGAAGCCCCTAACCTCAATCGTCTGGCCCATCAGCCATTCTCTGAGGACATCTGAGAGGAGAGTATCCTCCACGTAAAGATGGGCTTCGTGAAACCCCCCAGCTTGGCATACATAAAGCAGGCGCAGGAAGGCATAGAGGCGATGGACGAAAGAATCGTTCCAGATATTCTTCTCACTGATACCGAGATACCACCAGAGATTCCTTTTTTTGTAAGACAAGGCCTCCAGGATGGAAAGAGTGCACAAATGTTTCCGTTGTGGATAGCTTCGGATGAGTTCGAGATAGAAATCACGAGCCTCCTGTTCAGCTTTTTCCGAAATGCCGGAGGTATCCACAATGTCTACACTGTGCTTCAGTTCCGAGGCGGATGCTCTGTATCTGAGGAATGCCTGCTCCGGAGAAACGCCGAGGGTGAGCAGATGGTATTCGGCGGTCGGATCCTTCTTTCGAACCACATCTCCAGCCCAGTCCGCTTCGAGGTTGTCAAGGATAAGCAGGATGCGGCGCCGGCATGGCAATTTTTGTTTATCCATTCCCCCGGATCACCGTCTGTAACCGTTCTTGAACCACATGTCTTTTTTAAGCATCGCCACGACAGCAGTGACATCATCCGGTGTATCTACGGGCTGTGTTGTATAAGGTACGATACCTGAAATGATAGGGATATCGTTTTCAATAAGCCTGAGCATATCGATCCCTTCGATCAGTTCCAGCGGTGTCTGCTGAAGTTGCGTGCATTCCTGCAAAAAATCCCCCCGAAAAGCCATGACACAGGTCTGACGATAAAAGACCGCACGCTTTTTGACATCAAAAACTGTTGCGGGAATGGCCTGGCGGGTCAGATAGATCAGGCGGCTTTTCCGGGAGATGACGACCTTGATGCGGTGGGGATTGCTCAGATCGTTTAGGTCATGTATCTCCTCAACCATATTCGCGCACTTTGCTTCTTTATTTTGCTTCAAGAGGTCCACGGTCATCTCGATAACAGGCGGCGGGACAACCGGTTCGTCGCCCTGCACATTGACAACGATGTCATCAGCACTCGTGTAATTCATGATCCGGGCCGGTTCGGCAACACGGTCCGTTGCCGTCCTGTGATCCGTTGACGTCATCACCACCCGCGCCCCAAAGGCCTCGCAGGCTTTGAAAACTTTTTCCTCGCAAACGGCCATCACTACTTCTTCGACCCCAGACGCCATCAGGGAACGGCGGTACACATGTTCAATCATGGGCATCCCCTCGATCATGGTCAGCGGTTTGTCGGGAAATCGCCATGAAC
>CAYXFJ010000352.1:1345-2246 GCA_964464265.1 uncultured bacterium | reverse complement strand
GACCTGCCGAAACGCAGCTGATAATGGGGCGGCATGAGAAGTATAGCATCCGCGCCTGCCTCTCTGGCAGCCAGGGCGTGATCGATCGCCACCCGGCTTCCCTCGCCTGCCACGCCCGAAACGGCTTTCAGAGGTTTCCCGCTTCGCCTGATTTCCTCGACCAGTATTTTCGTGACCCTTGCCCTTTCCTCAGGATGAAGCGCCATGATTTCACCCGTATGTCCGTTGCATACAAGGCCTTTCAATCCGTCTTCAGCGCAGAGCCATGAGAAATATGCACGAAGGCCGGCTTCGTCTATATCCTCATTCTCATGAAATGCGCACAGGGTAGCCGGAAATACTCCTTTCCAGTCATTTTGTCCTTTCTTCATCCCTTACTCCTATGCCTGTGTTTATATCCCCGTGCAGGGTCAGCGATGAATCCGCCCTGTATTCCGGGGTTATCAGCATGCTTGCGGCGAAACCGGCGATGAATACAATGATATTGCCCAGAACACCGATCCACAGGGTGTGGAGCGGAAAACGCGGGAGGCTGTCAGGCCAGGGGCCTCCTGAATTCGAAAAATGGGCCCAGAGTATGAATAGAATACCGATTCCTATTCCGGTGTAAAGTCCTGCCCGGCTTGTGCGTTTCGTCAGAATGCCGAGCAGGTATATTCCCAGCACGCCTCCCCCCATCAGGGCGACAAAATCGAAGGCCGCATCCGCCATGGAATGGATCCTCGTCATAGCCATGGCCAGGAAAACGGCCAGCAGCCCTGAAACCAGCACGCTCAGACGCGAAAACCTGAGCTGTTTTCGATCTGAACTCCCCGGAATGAGTTTCGCATGATAATCGTCGAGCAGTACAGCGCCGAGACTGTTCAGATCAGAAGAGAGCGTGGACATGGTCGCTGCGAGC
>CAYXFJ010000352.1:0-1274 GCA_964464265.1 uncultured bacterium | reverse complement strand
AGGATGCGAGATCGTATTAACGTGGATATCGGAACCGGTTGAATCCTGTAAAAGGCCCAGAGCGCTGCGCCTATGGACATGAACAGCACCCAGACCCCCATGATCAAAACGGACGACAGCCACAGGGCCTGCGAAGCCTGTTTCTTCGAAGGAGATAAGAGATAGCGTTGAACGACCGTTTGATCAGAAGCATATTTCTGGAAATAATAATTAAAGCCGAAGCATAAAAACACGAATAATCCGGTTCCCTTCGGATCAACATGAAAAGAAGCGAGCCGTAATTTACCCGCCTCCCTGGCGACCTCGAAAACATGCACAGGGCCTCCAGGTGCCGAAAAAATGATGAAGAACAGCGCGGTGATCCCGCCGCCGATCAGCAGGATACCCTGAATCACATCGGACCAGATTACGCCCTCTATGCCTCCGAAAAAAGTATAGATCAGCGTGGCCATCCCAATAATGGCTATGATGATAAAGATATTCCACCCGGTCATGCCGGTTATGGCGAGCGAGACCAGGTATAATATGGCTCCCATTTTACCGAAATGAACAATGAGAAAGGCGAGATTACCATAGATGCGGGCTGGCAGGCTGAAACGCCGTTCGAGATATTCGTATGCCGAAAGTTTGATCTTGTTGCGGAACAGAGGGATCAGAAGACGGACCGCCAGAAGGGTGCAGAGTGGAATCAGTGAGATGGTCATCAGGTACTGCATGTCGTCTTTAAAGGATTTGCCGGGAAGGGCGATAAAAGCCCAGCTCGAGATAATGGTGGCAAACATGGACATCCCGACAGCCCATCCCGGGAGGTTGCGCTTTCCGAGAAAATACCGCTCGGAACTTTTCTGACGCTTTCCGAAATGGGATCCGAGCCATATGATAAAAATAAAATAGACGGCAAGGATTAACCAGTCCAGTAATGTCAGGGCACTACTCAGATCCTGATTCACAGCTAAAGTCTCCTGGAACCGGGCCTATCTTTCGGTTCGCAAATCAACGGTATGAATGACTTCTTCCCCACTCTCAGCGGGTTTCGAACAGTTGGCTATTTAATCCTTTACGCAGAACAACTCCGACCACCTGACCCGGTCCGCCTTTATAAATTTCTTCCTGCCGTGTTGCTTCACCCTGTTAATTATCAGGCAGCTTTCCGGTTTTCCTTTCGTTTTTTCTTCCAGCCGTAATAGGTCAGTTCCTCGGGGACTTTTTCAGACTTGAACAGGAAGCTTGCGAAATATCCCACAACGAACAGGACGATGTGACTGTATACTCCG
>CAYXFJ010000351.1:0-2262 GCA_964464265.1 uncultured bacterium | reverse complement strand
CCGCTCTGCGTATTCACCATCAGACTGACAGCCGGATTTGTAAGAAGTGTAAGGGATTGAAGAAAGGGCAGTTTTATCCTTTCTGACGGATCCGTGCATTCCCTTCGGTTTGGGAGGGAAAAAGAATGCACGAAGATGACGGCGTGATGATAGTGATGTCATTGTGCGGCCCTTTTTATTTCCGGGATTCCAGAAACAAAAATACAATCAACCCCCGGACCGGGCATTTTCCCTAAATACCGCCCGTTACAGGACACAGCGGGCACAGGCAGCCCCAGGGTCCGCTGTTTTTATCGCATCTGCGCCTGACGTGTGGACAGACGTTTTTCCTTTATCCACATATTGCAATTTTCCCCCGACTTATCTATCTTATACGGACATACTAATTTTTACGGCCTGACTATTCCCATCCGGCTTTTTTCCGGTCAGTACGGATTCTGTGCCCGGACCGGTTTTTTGCGAGATCCGTCATGCCAGTTTCCTGAGTTCGCCGGAGGGCCGGTCGGAGGAATAATGCCAGGCTGGAAGGCCGCCTTTGCGGGAGACGGAACACGATTGACTGTGGAGACGAGAATGATCACAGAGAAAGACATCACAGGTTTGTTCAGAAAACAGCTGGACGCGATACAGGACAGCGGGCTCAGAGACAGAGTGGTCAAAACCTGGGTGGCGTCCTGCCGTAAAGGCGGATGGGCCTCCATGGAATCTCTCAAGTCCATGCCTTTCACCCTGCTCGTGCAGACCCGCGGGATCAGTTTCATCGAACACACCATTGCGGTTACGGAAGGAGCAGCAGCTCTTGCGAGGGCGCAGGAGGAAGCCTATAAAAAAGTTCCCTATGCCCTCAGATGGGATTATCTATATGCGGGCGGACTTCTGCACGATGTAGGAAAGCTCCTGGAGATAGAGCCTGACGGCAGGGGCGGATACAGGAAGAGCCTTTCCGGGCAATATATGAGACATCCCATATCCGGAGCTGTTCTGGCTGCGGAAAACGGCCTGCCGGATGCGGTCATCAATATGATCGCGTGCCATGCCAGGGAAGGGGAAGGCCGGCCCCAGACCGTTGAGACGATACTGATCCATCAGGCGGACTATGCGGCATTCGACCCTCTTTCCATGAAGGACAAAGGACTGCTGATCGAAGAGCAGGAGAAGAACTAAAAGATATGCCTTTTACCATGATCGAAAAAATTCTCACCCGCCATGCAGGTGTGGCGTCCGCAGTACCAGGCGATATCCTGGACATCGAACTGGATGCCAGGGTGGCCAGGGACTTCGGCGGTGCGAACGTTGTGCAGCACCTTCGGGACCGGAATCTCGGCATCGAAAATCCCTCGAAAACCTTTTTCACCTTTGACTGCAATCCCGGAGGTTCCGATCAGAAATATGCGGCCAATCAGCAGATATGCAGGATGTTCGCCAGGGAGCACGGGATACGCGTTTTTGACATTCAGCATGGAATTGGCACTCATTTAGCCATTGAAGAAGGTATAGCCGGCCCTGGAAGCACTTTTGTATCAACAGACTCTCATGCCAATATACTGGGAGCTGTGGGAGCATTCGGCCAGGGCATGGGAGATCAGGAGATCGCGGCCGCTTTTGCGAACGGCAGGATCTGGTTCCGGGTACCGGCTACTGTGAAAATCGTTCTTCAGGGAGAGCCCTCGCCTCAGGCAGGGCCCAAAGACATTGTTCTCAGGATGCTTTCTCATTTCGGCGCATCCGGACTTCTCGGATCCGCTGCTGAAATAGAGGGAAAAGCTGCGGACAGGCTGGGTCTTTCAGGCCGCATCACCATGGCCTCCATGGCCACGGAAATGGCGGCCATCATCATGCTTTTCAGTCCGGACAGAGCGATTCTGGAGTTCTTCAAGAACCTGGGTAAGTCCGTCCGGTTTGATCCTGTGTATGCGGACCCGGAAGCTTCTTACGAAAGAACAGTCGATATCGATATTGAAGGACTGGAACCACAAATCTCGCGTCCCGGCAGGCCCGAAGACGTTGTTCCGGTTTCAGCTGTCGAGGAGATAAAAGTGGATTCCGTGTTCATCGGATCCTGCACGAACGGCAGGTCCGAAGACATGAAAGAGGCTGCCGGAATTCTTGAAAACAGGAAGGTGGCGCCCGGTGTTGTTCTCAAGATCGTTCCTGCCACTCGCCGGGTGTGGGACCGGTGCCTGAAACAGGGACTGATCGAAATCTTCATGAAAGCGGGAGCCCTGGTCGGCAATCCCGGATGCGCCGGCTGCGCTGCAGGAC
>CAYXFJ010000350.1:0-2272 GCA_964464265.1 uncultured bacterium | reverse complement strand
GATATTCGACAGCTTTCTCACTGCGTACAATACGTATATACGCTTCGAAAGCGGTCACACTCTTCCCTCGCGAAGCGAAATCCATGCCCGTGATGCGTACGCGTTCACCGATTCTCACCCGGAGCTTTTCGTTCCTTTCCGCAGATTGATCCCGCTGGCCAACAGGGCAGAAGATTATTATATAATAATGAAAGCCCTGGATACACAAGAGACGGACAGAATTCAGACCGAGGCTGATCTTACCGCTGCTAAAAACCGGCTCCCGCGCAGCCTCCTCGACGGATATTATCAGACTTTCTATGAAACCCGGTGGTCTCTTCAGGAATCCTCCCCTGAAAAATGGCTTATGCTCGTGCCTCCCTTCCCCGGGATGCTGGAAGCCCTTGTCTCTCTTGAGGACCGGTTTATCCTGGCCATTGCCACAGCCAAAGACCTGAAATCTGTAACTCTCCATCTGGACCATTACGGTCTTTCCCGGTTTTTCAAGGTGGAAAATATCCTGGATAAGGATTTCGCGGACTCCAAAAAAACCCATCTCACACATCTTCATAAAAAATTCGGTATCCCCTTTTCCCGGATTCATTTCATCGACGACAAGGTCATGCATCTCTGTGCCGTGAAGGATCTCGGGCTTCATCTCTATCTCTCTCTCTGGGGATTCAATACAGAGCGGGAGCATGACATTGCCAGGAAAGAAGGGTTCACGCTTCTCCGGCTGGAAGACCTGCCAAACCTGAAATCCTGAATTCGTATACATTTTTAATGTATTCATCATACCGGATCTGTGATCCGTTTTTTTTCTGAAATCCTGAGAACGGACGGTCAGCATTTACAGAAATTATTCTTGACAACCGGCCTCATTATATGTACAATAAAGAATCCTTTCCCCGGTTTAAAAGAGAGTCCCATGGTTCCGGCTGTTTTTAAACGCTTCCATCCGCTGATCGCGGAATGGTTCATCAGCCACGTGGGTGAGCCCACGCCCGTTCAGGTCAAAGCCTGGCCGCACATCACGGATGACTCGAATGTGCTGGTCACTGCACCCACAGGCAGCGGAAAGACGTTCACGGCTTTTCTCTGGGCTATCAACCGCATGGTCACAGGAGAACTCGCTCCCGGAGAGACCCGTGTTCTCTATGTCTCTCCTCTGAAAGCGCTTAACAACGACATACGACGCAACCTCATCCATCCCCTGGAAGAGTTGAAAAGCTTTTTTGAAACGCATGGACAAAAATTCCCTGAAATACATGCGCTCACCCGTAGCGGCGACACGCTGGCCTCCGAGAGGCGCAGCATGCTCAAGCATCCTCCCGAAATCCTCATCACCACACCCGAAAGCCTCAATCTCCTGATCAGCGCATCCGGCAGCCGGGAGAAACTCACCCGTATCTCGACAGTGATACTCGATGAAATCCACTCCGTATTTGGTACCAGGCGGGGCGTTTTTCTCATGACCGCTGTAGAGAGACTGACCTTACTCTCAGGAGAATTCCAGCGCATCGCTCTTTCCGCCACGGTAAGGCCTCTCGATTCTGTAGCGCGTTTCGTGGGAGGCTATTACAGGGAGGATACTCCTGAAGGTCCTGCCTATCATCCAAGGAGGGTGGAGATCCTCGAGGCACAGGATATAAAAGAGTACGATATCCGTATCCATTACCCGGGCGAATCCATGAGAGAAGCCAGAGGGGAAAATTTCTGGGATCCGCTCGTTTCCGATTTTAAAAAGATCATACGGAAGAACCGCTCCACCCTGTTTTTCGTTAACGGAAGGCGTATTTGCGAAAAAATCGCAATGAAAATAAACCAGGGTGAGGAGCATCCTGTGGCCTATGCCCATCACGGCTCTCTCTCCAGAGAGCTCCGCCTTGACGTGGAAAAAAGACTGAAGGCAGGGGACCTCAGAGCTATTGTGGCGACCAATACCCTGGAACTGGGCATTGATATAGGAGCACTGGACGAGGTGATCCTGATCCAGACAGCACCCTCCCTCTCCGCCGCTGTCCAGCGCATAGGAAGGGCCGGGCATAAGGTGGGAGAGGTCAGCAGGGGCGCGCTCTTTCCAGTACTGGGTTTCGATTTCATCGAGGCGGCCGTTCTGGCAGCCGGCATCCGGTCTCATGACATAGAAGCCACACGCCCTGTGGAAAACGCCCTGGACGTACTTGCCCAGGTCATCATTTCCATGACAGCCCAGGAAAACTGGAGGTTAGACAGTCTTTATCAGTTCCTGCGCTGCTCTTCTCCGTATTATTCTCTGCCGCGCAAACATTTC
>CAYXFJ010000349.1:0-2283 GCA_964464265.1 uncultured bacterium | reverse complement strand
CGAAGATCAGGGGGGAACAGGGATATGGAAGCTTGCGCATGTTGTTCTTTACGATTTTGAAGGAGGAAAGGTTTACTCGCTTGCAGAAATGGCATACCCGTATCTGGAATCCCCGACCCTCTTTAGCAGGGGGATAAGAAAACCTGAAGAGATGGGCATTACCGAACTTTTCCGATATATGGAAAGACTGAATGCATCGGGGATTAAAGATTCAAAACTTCTCGTCGATTTTCATGTAAAGGTTTCTTATCCCTTTACGAATTTCTTTATGATGGTTCTCGGCCTGGCACTGTCAGGCATGAGCAGAACAGGAGGAGGATTATTTGCGGCAGGTGTGGGTATATCCCTGAGCTTTGTTTACTGGCTCCTCTACACCTTTATGCTTTCGATGGGCTATGCCAGGGTTATTCATCCGGTTCTTGCACCCTGGATTGTGCCGGTGCTGTTCGGAATGATTGCAGCCTATTTGTTCAGGAGGATACCTGAATAACTCATGATGACGAACAGGCAGAAAGGTTATCTGTGTATGGTACTCCACGCACATTTGCCGTATGTCAGACATCCTGAACATGCGTATTTCTTAGAAGAGAACTGGCTCTATGAGGCAATGACAGAGAGTTATATTCCGCTCCTGGATGCATTCTCACGACTTGTTGATGATGGAATTAATTTCAGAATAACGCTGTCATTCAGCGCTTCCCTGACGGAAATGCTGAACGATGCTCTCCTCATGGAACGGTACACAACACACATTGAGAGGCTCCTGGAATTGGCGGAAAGGGAAAGAAGGAGGACCAGAGGGGACCTCCAATTTGAGCCTGTTGTGAAAATGTATCAGAAAAGGTTAACGAGGATACGATACCTGTTCGCGGAGGTCTACAAGAAAAATCTGCTTTCCGTATTCCGGCAATTACAGGAAACCGGTCATCTGGAAATCATTCCTTCAGCAGCAACGCATGCTTACCTGCCGAACCTCTCTCTTTATCCGCAGGCGGTCAGGGCGCAGATACAGATCGGATTGCAGCAGTACAGAAAAAATTTCGGCCGGCATCCGAAGGGGATATGGTTTCCTGAATGCGGCTTTGCATCCGGGTTTGATGATTACCTGAGGGAGGAGGGCCTCACGTTTTTTTTCCTCGAAACACACGGAATTATCCAGGGCTCGCCTTCACCGCACTATGGAACATATTTGCCGGCTAAATGCCGCTCAGGTGTTTCGGCTTTCGGGAGGGACGCGGAAACTTCGGGGCAGGTGTGGTCATCTTTTGGAGGGTATCCCGGAGATCCTGACTACAGGGACTTTTATCGTGATGCCGGATTTGACATTGAACAGGATCATATCAGGGCTTTTCTGGAGCCATATGGAGCAAAGACGTATACAGGCCTCAAATATTACCGGATAACAGAAAGGACCAATCATAAAGAGGCATATGCTGTTCAGCCTGCACAGCTCAAGGCAAAAGAACATGCCGATCACTTTATCATGAACAGAGAAAGCCAGGTGCATTATCTGTCTGAGAAGCTCAGAATACGACCGGTCATTACTGCAACCTATGATGCTGAGCTGTTTGGACACTGGTGGTTCGAGGGTGTCGACTGGCTTGAAATTCTTTTGAAACGAATAGCTCTCAAGAACCGAAACTTCAGGACAATTACCCCGACAGAATATCTGGGCATGCAGGACAGGCCCCCTGTGCAGATGTGTCAACCATCGGCATCAAGCTGGGGCGAGAAAGGATATCATGAGGTCTGGCTGAATGACCGGAATGACCATGTCTACCGGCATCTCCTGAAGGCAACGGAACGGATGGGGGATCTTGCTGAACAATTTTCGCATGCAGAAGGTATCCTTCGCAGGGCTCTGAACCAGGCTGCACGGGAGATACTGCTCGCGCAGCACAGTGACTGGACATTCATGATGAAAAATGGCTCAGCTGCTGATTATGCACAAAATCGTTTTGCAGCACACATCAGCAGATTTACGTATCTCTATGAATCTATCTTGTCAAGGGATGTGCAGGAGAGGAGATTGACCGAGATGGAGGATATAGACAGGATCTTCCAGGATATCGATTACCGGGTATTCGCTGCTATCACGAAAACATAAGCAGAGACTGGATTGAATGCATCTTTGTCCATTAACCCAGCAGCTTGTCATAGGGATATGCCTTCAGGAAGGACACGAATTCCTCGAGTGAATTCGATGAAACAGAATTTTTGTTCATGACGAGTGAAAAATCCCTCGCCATCTTCTCCTCCTTTATACTGAGGAGGTGCAGGGTA
>CAYXFJ010000348.1:0-2294 GCA_964464265.1 uncultured bacterium | reverse complement strand
AAGACTGTAGGGAGAAGTGAAGTTTCCCACTCCCCCAAGCAAAGGATGCAGACGCGCATGATCAGAAATTTTCACCCGCATGACAGGTCCAACAGGTTCTCCCGCAGGAACCGGCATACCACCTGAAGCCTGGCCTGGCAGCTCCGGAGATCCCGGGTATTGCCCGTGATAATTACCCCCCAGGATTTCCCTGTCGAAATCAAGCCATTCCTGAAACCCATGGCTGGTGCTGCGAAGAGCAACAACCGGTTTTCCCGAAAGCACAGCTTCCTTTATTTTCCCCATCCCATCCCCGGGGGTCAGGCGTCTTGTGAATAGAACGATCACATCCGCCTTAAAAAGCCTTTCAGGCCCGGGAACACGGCTGAACTCCCCGAATGGATTGACAGAACTATCCGCCTGCAGTAAAGTTACGGTCCATTGCGGACAGATCTCCGCAAGATGTTCCTGAAAACGAGTCAGACCGATATGGGAAAAATCATAGTTCGACCCTGAGATCATGACCACATCAAGCTTTTTTCTCGAAGAACATCCTGACAGGACGACCATGATTCCGAATGCCATTAAGAATGTCTTTCTTGCCAAACCTTTTCTCCAGGTTCATTCGCCGTTCATCAAGGCCCTGTGTATTGAGGATGCAGCCTTCATTCCTTCAGAAACAGCCCTGACAGCTGTCGTCCCTCCATTGGTCACATCGCCTCCTGCATATACGCCTTCCAGAGAGGTCCTGAATAAAGAGTCCACCCTTATCCATCCCTTTGAATCCGTCTCGATATCCGCCATTGCATTTTCTGTGTCTTCACCGATTTGCTGACCCAGAGCTTCAATCACATGATCCACGGCCAGAATATAATCGCTTCCCTTGACCGGGACAGGGTTTCGCCTGCCCGATGCATCCGGTTCCCCCAGAATCGTGCGCAGGATCTTCACTCCTGAAAGCTTCCCGTTTTCCTGGACGTAGTCCACAGGCTGCGAAAGAATGAGAAAATGGATCCCCATGTCCATGGCTTTCTTCCGTTCATCCGGCCATGCGGGCATTTCAATGAGCGATCTCCTGTATATCAGGTAAACTTCCGATCCGGTTCCTCTTGCGACGGCAGCGGCATCCAGAGCTGTATTTCCTCCGCCGAGAACCGCCACTGTCCTTCCAACCGAAGTATTGACCCCTGATTTCATCCTTGTCAGGAAGGTGAGAGCATCTTCCACGCCTTCCGGATGCGAGGTGGCTGTGGGAAGACTCATGGATACCGGCAGACCGAATCCCAGGAAAACAGCGTCGTACTGGCTTTTATAATATAGCAGATCTCTTTTTTTGCTTAAAGAATTTCCATAATGGATAAAAAGCCTCCCCTCATCAGCAGCCTTATCCAGCAGGGATTTCACTTCCTCAAGTACAATTGCGCTGTCCAGCCTTTGAAAGGGAATGACTGTTCCGGGTATTCCTCCAAGAACACGGGATTTCTCGAAAATATCAACAGAATGCCCCTTCCTGATCAGTGCGGCGGCACAGGCTATACCCGCCGGCCCCGCGCCCATAACGGCTATTTTCTTCCCGGAACTCTTCGGGGGAATGTGCAGGGCAGAAAGTCCCATTTGCCTGGCTTTCCTGGCAATCTCTCTCTGTATGCCTGCTATTGAAATTGGATTTCCTGTTAAAAGTCCCTCGATACAGGCGCCCTGACACTGGACCTCCACCGGACATATCATTGCGCACATCTCGGGGAACAGATTTTTTTCTGCAATTATGGAATATGCGTCATCCATTTTCCCCTGTGCAAATGCCCTTATGAATCCGGGAATATCCAGACCTGCAGGACAGGCAAGCTGGCACATGGCTGAATCACAATCCCTGCACCGCTCAGCTTCTCTTTTAAGGATATCGGCCGCCTTCTTCCTCAAATTCCGGTATTCCTGAGAATAGATCTCCTTATCGCGTATTACACAGCCGGTCCTGCCTCCCATACGCATGATCTCCGTACATGCAGAACAGGTTATGCATACTCTGTGAGGATCCATCCCTCCCCCGGATGCAATATCTCTGGGAGAATCCGGATACGCGAAAGCCCCTCTTCCCTGTCCTACAAGAGTGGCCATTTTTTTCTCAAGCACCCCTGCTGCAACATAGGGGAAAAAATGCCTGAGCCATGCATAACCCGTAGCCACAACAGGCAGAGCCGGAAACGATTTCTGTAAATCTCCCGTGATCCTTATTAGCCTCATCACACCTTCAAGGGGGTGCTCGTCGGGGATACTGCCGCCTATCACAGGAAAATCGAACGGCCTGTTGACCTGGG
>CAYXFJ010000347.1:2057-2315 GCA_964464265.1 uncultured bacterium | reverse complement strand
CATACAATCGTTCCCATGTGGCCACACGGATGTACTTTGACTGCTCGAGATTGGTGATGAGAAGGTTTGGAATGGCGTCCTGTAAATAATCATACGACTCATCGCCCGTCTGATTGATGAAACTGATGACTGCGACAGTGCGTCGCTCCGATGAAATTGCCTCATCAAGGTTGAAGAGCCGAAGGATGAAAAGTGCTGCAATTACCAGGGCGACGATCCCGACTGCAGCAAATACCCTGGCATAGGATTTCTTCCGTA
>CAYXFJ010000347.1:0-1993 GCA_964464265.1 uncultured bacterium | reverse complement strand
GTTGGAGTATGACCTGTCCGGGCATACTCCAGATGTTTGCGTTCCCGTCTGAGATCGGCGAGCATATCGTCCACATGCTGGTACCTGTCCTCTCTGTCTTTTTCAAGCGCCTTTGAGACAATGTGCTGGATCTCATCCGTGATCTTCTCGCTGTAACGGGCCAGGGGCGCCGGCTCTTCATCCAGTATCGAATACATTACTGACTGTTCGTATTCCCCTTTGAATGGCAGCCGTCCTGCGATCATTTCATAGAGAACCACCCCCAGAGACCAGATATCACTCCGGTGATCCACCTTCTCGCCGCGCGTCTGCTCGGGTGACATGTAAGCCATGGTTCCCAGGGTCGAGCCTGTTTTTGTTAACTTTGTCGAATCTTTGATCTTGGCAAGTCCGAAGTCCGTGATCTTCACCTGTCCCTTACTGGTGACCAGGAGGTTTTCCGGCTTGATGTCACGGTGTACAATGCTCTTTTCATGCGCGGCAGCCAGTCCGTCGCATACCTGGATGGCTATGTCCAGGATTTGTTTCAAGGAAAGAGCCTCGCTCTGAACGGCCTGCTTCAGAGTCTCTCCCTCGACGCACTCCATCGCGATAAAGATCTGTCCCTCATGTTCACCGATCTCATGGACGACAGCGATGTTCTGGTGCGTCAGGGCAGCGGCTGCTCTGGCTTCGTGATAGAAGCGTTCTTTTTCACTGGGATCGCTCGTGAGAGTGTGCGGCAGGAACTTCAGAGCAATATCGCGGTCTAGCTGCGTGTCATGGGCCCTGTATACGATGCCCATTCCACCCTCACCCAGTTTCTCAAGAATCCTGTAATGGGAAATGACTTTACCGATCATATCATACCTTTCAGAGGGGAATTATCCCCCCATGCTTAAGAACAATTCCCGCATCAATGAAAACGTTTCTCTATGACCACAGAGTAGATCTCCAGATTAAGATCTTCGCTTGTCACCGTGCGACCGCCCATTCCCATCTCTACAGATCTTTTCCAGTGATACAATCCGGAAAAAGTATGTTCGATCCTTTTCATCATCCGGCGGAATGCATCTGTGGATTCGAAAACGTCTATCGCCTTTTTGCTGTCCCAGATGGTCAGACACATCACTTCATTCTTTTCAAGCACATTTTCAGAAAAAGATGCATACCTGCATCCGGTAGTCTGTTTAAAAACCGGGATGATCTCTGTTTGATAGATCATTCTGAAGTCTTTGATCTTATCCGGTTTCAGTTTTACAGTGATGATACGGAGCAACAGATCCTCGCCAGCAATGTTCTCCGGGATCTCTGCCGCTCCTGATATATCACTCTGGTATTTTTTCACTGCAGGCTTCAGAGGAGAATCCTCGTAGCTCAGAGTCAGATCTTCTGAAAGCTCCAGCTTCCAGGAGCGCTCTTCCAGAAGAAACGGGGTGACATGTGCCAAAAGATCTTCATACACTCCGCTTTCTTCATAGGCTACTGCCTTCTCCTTCGAATTCCACAGGGTAAGCGAGAAACCCTCCCCGCGGGATCTCTCATTCTTGATCAATCCGACATAGATACACCCATCTACCTGCTCAAGCCGCGGTATGATGACCGAGCGGTAAACTTCTTTTATTTTCTCGAGTGACTCCGTCTGATAACGGGAATGGACTAAACGCATAAACATGACTATGACTCCTTGCAATATAGGGAAATGGTTTTACCGATCATATTCACCCCATCAGACCCAGACAGAAAAAGTCTGGATTCTAAAAGATACTCGACCTCTCTCATAAACTGAGCTCATTGCTGTACGTATTTGGCCAGTAGCTCCTTAAACCGCGGATGTTCGCGGATCGGGTCCCACAGAGGATTAAGCCGCAGCGTTTGAACGCTGAGGCAGGAAGGTTCCGCCAAGAGCTTCTCAATCTCATCCAGGGCCGCACTGGCTTCGCCTGCCTGCGCCAGGATCTGCGCGCGATCTTCTGCCAGAACAGTACCTTGAAGGGCATCCTCGCGGTAGACC
>CAYXFJ010000346.1:0-2366 GCA_964464265.1 uncultured bacterium | reverse complement strand
GGAGGCGGAACCGGACGTTGTCATGGATGTCCGTGAGTCCATATCGCCTGATGAGCACAAGATCCCTGTTGCGTTATACGATCCGTACCATAAGCCGCATCTGGAAAACTTTTTTAATTCGATCCGCGGGACCGAAAAACTGAACTGCCCTCCTGAGATCGGTTATGAGTGTGCTGTAACCGTGCTCAAGGTCAATGAGGCCATTGAGGCTGGCAGGAGACTTGAATACAGACCGGAGGAATTCGAGGTCTGAAAATCACCCGAATCTCGAACGATAAAACGGAAAGGATCAAACGATAAATGGAAACACAAAAATGGAACCGTTTGCAGATGATCACACTCGTCGTTCTGCGGGTGATGATCGGCTGGCATTACCTCTATGAGGGTATTGCCAAACTGATGAAACCGAACTGGTCGGCTGCCGGATTTCTCATGCAGTCCAAGGGTATATTTTCCGGGATTTTCAAGGCCATGGCAAACTCTGAAACGATTCTGCCCATTGTGAACCAGATGAATATCTGGGGACTGATAGCTGTTGGGCTTGGACTGATACTGGGCTGTTTTACCACGCTTGCCAGTATCGCGGGAATATTTCTGATCCTGCTTTATTATGTGTGCAATCCGCTCTGGGTGGGTTATTTTTATTCCATGCCCCAGGAGGGGAACTACCTGATCGTCAACAAGAATCTCGTGGAGCTGGCGGCACTGGCCGTAATTGCCGTCACTGCCAGCGGCAAGTATGCAGGGCTTGACAGAATCATTCACAATCTGTTTAAAAAGAAGGCATGACGGATCGCCTGTTATCCGGTAAGAAGAATAGTTGAAACGCGCAATGAAACAGAGCAAATTCCTGAAGCGCGCTCAAAGGAACTGGATGTGAACCTTAACTGCAGAAAGGCTGACCATGAATAATACCAATCTTTCGCAGACTCCCGAGCGTCTTCTCTCCCTCGATTTCTTCAGGGGCATCACCATGTTCCTTCTCATCGGGGAGATGAGCGGCCTGTACGAGCATCTCATCGATCCTTCGTTGAAAGGGAGTGTCATTTACTGGCTGGGAATGCAGTTCCAGCATCACGACTGGCATGGACTCCGTTTCTGGGATCTTGTACAGCCGTTTTTCATGTTCATTGTGGGAGTAGCGCTGCCCTTTTCCGTGGCGAAACGCGAAAAAAAGGGAGAGAGCAAAGGGAAAATACTCGGACATGTGATCCTGCGTTCTTTTCTGCTCCTTCTCTTCGGCTGGGCATTGTACTGCATCGGACCGGGCAGGATCACCTTCCGTTTCCAGAACGTGCTGGCCCAGCTGTCCGTGACCTACCTCATCGCATACCTGCTCATGAATAAACCTTTACGCACTCAGATCATCGTTTCATTTGCACTGATCGTGGCAAATGACCTCATTTACCGGTTTTTCTGGCTGGAAGGTTTCAACCATCCATTCGAACCCGACCAGAATTTCGGAGCCTGGTTTGATCTTCTGATATCGGGAGAGCTGTCCAGCGGCCACTGGGTTTCGTTCAACGCCATTCCCACAGCAGCGCACACCATATGGGGCGTTCTGGCCGGGAAGCTTCTCATGGGCCCCAGAAAACCGCTTGAAAAAGTGAAAATACTGGCGATTGCCGGAGTGATAGGACTGGTGTGCGGGTATGCCCTGGATCTGGCGATACCCATCATCAAGCGGATTTCCACCGGATCCTTTGTCATCGTCAGCGGAGGGTGGTGTTTTGCAGCTCTTGCGCTCTCGTATCTGGTGATCGATGTATGGAAGAAGCGGAGATGGTCTGTCTTCTTTGCGATCGTGGGAGCGAATTCGCTCTTCATCTATCTCTTCGCGCATACAGCCGGCACACAATGGCTTCACTCCATCATCAAGCCCTTCAGTGCGGTGCTCTTTGGCTGGATGGGGGATCTGACCCTGGCTATCATCAGCTGCACGATTGTCTGGTTCCTCATGTGGGGAATGTGCTGGTGGCTGTGGAAAAGGAAAATATTTATTAAAATCTGATATATGGGATCACACGGAAACGTTCAGGGCAGGTCTGAGGCGCTCGGAACCATCCAGAACATTCATTTTTATATAAGGGGCATTCGGGTTGATAACCTGTCCGGATGCCCCTGTTTATTGATGCGTAGCCCACCTTCTCAGCCACAGCAGGTCAATAAAAGTTAAGTATATCATACAAAAATAAAAAAATACTTGACAAAATGTAAATTATACTTTACATTTCAATTGTTGGATTTCGATTTTTGGGAGCCGGTATGAACAGGGAGTCAGCATGAAGATGGAGTCAGCATGAAACTGGGTAATCACCTCAGACGCTTGAGATTCGATCATGACGGCATGTCACAGGAAGCTCTGG
>CAYXFJ010000345.1:0-2395 GCA_964464265.1 uncultured bacterium | reverse complement strand
GCCGTCTTTTCGGGTTCTGGCGGGATCGTTCTTTGCGTTGCGCTCAGGCCCGTACCTTCCGAACGCTTGAGATGCCTGAGATCCGCGATCAGATCATCCGCATGCTGATACCTCTCGCCCGCATCTTTGCAGAGTGCTTTTCCGATGATACGGTCCAGTTCCGCGGGTATGCCGGTCCTGAGACCTGTCACCGGTCTGGGTTCCTCGCTCAAAATAGAGTACACCAAAGCCTGATCGTATTCCCCTGCAAAAGGGGTCACGCCTGTAAGCATCTCATAGAGAACGACCCCCAGGGACCACAGATCCGTCCGCTGGTCCAGTTTCCGTCCCTGTGCCTGCTCGGGCGACATGTAGGCGACCGTGCCCAGAGCCGTTCCTGTCTTTGTCAGCTTTGTCTTTCCCGAGAGTTTTGCCAGGCCGAAATCCATGATCTTCACCTGGCCTTTATCTGTGACGATGATGTTGGTGCTCTTGATGTCCCTGTGGACAATGCCCTTTTTATGCGCTTCGTTCAGTCCTTCGGCGATCTGTAACGCAGTCTCCACCGCTTCCTGGACCTCAAGAGGGGAGCGCCTTATCCTGTCCCTGAGGGTCTCTCCTTTATAATAGGCCATGACGATAAAGGTCTGCCCGTCTTCTGTCTCATCGATTTCATGGATATTGCATATATTGGAATGCTCGAGGGCTGAGGCTGCCTGCGCTTCTCGTACGAAACGTTTTTTCGCTTCCGGATCCCTTGTCAGATCCTCCGGCAGGAATTTGACAGCCACCTTGCGGTTGAGTTTCTCATCAAGAGCTTTGTACACCACTCCCATCCCGCCTTCCCCGAGCTTCTCGATGATCCTATAGTGGGAAACAGTTTTACCGATCATATCCATCAGTTCTCCCGGACAGGATCGCAACCGGATTATTTTACTCCACTGTCCACAGCGTCAATGTATCCTGGTCCTTGATATAGATCCTTTTTCCTGCAATCACAGGATGAGCGTATACCGGCGTATCGGAGACCTTTATGCATGCCAGCTGAATAAATTTTTTGCTTTCGGGTTTGAAAGCGTACAGATCGGAATTACTGGGCAGGGCGATCAGGACCGAACCTGCATCTATAACAGCCCCAAAATTCTGGTTTTTCGTAGTGTCACTCCAGGCTGTTTCTCCGGTTTTTGCATTCATAGAGAAGAAATAGCCTTTTTCGCTCATTCCATAGAGAAATCCGTCTTTGAGTACAGGCGTGTTATATCCTGTGCCGAGCGTTTCATTTTTCCAGATCTCACTTGCGGCAAAGGCACTGCCCTTTTTTGCTATCTTTACCGCCCGGGTGCCATTCCCCTGTCCTGTGTAGATGACAACCTGACCATCCACGACCGGTGTCGCTGAATTGTAGAACCGCTGCACAGGCACAGTGGGAATCTGCCATAAGAGCTTCCCGTCTTTCAGGGCAATGCCCAGAAGGTTCTTTTCCGTCTGCACAACGACCTGTCTCGTGCCTCCTGCAGTCATCAGAACAGGTGATGCATATGCCGGGCCATCTCCGGCCCATCTCCATTTTTCAAAGCCTGTGACCAGATCGTACGCGATCACCGCGCCGTCGTTCTCTCCTCCAAGATGGGCAATGACCATCCCGTCGACAATAACGGGTGACATTCCGGTAAAGAATTTCGGCACCACGCCTGGAAATTCAGCTCTGCGCCAGACGACCTTGCCATTGGCAGCGTCCAGACAGGAAAGGATCCCTGCTGCACCCAGGGTGACCACTTTACCGTCAGATACGGCCGGTGAACTTCTGGAACCCGGATGGCGGGCTGGAGCTCCTGTTACAGCCTGTGCTTCGTATTTGTCCCTCCATAACTCCTTTCCATCGGCCGCATCCAGACAGAGAGTGACTTCCTCATTGCCCTGTCTTGTGAAAATATAAAGTTTTTCCGCCACCAGAGCAGGCGTGGCGTCTCCCAGACCAACCGTCACCTTCCACTTCATAATGAGTTCCTTGGGCCAGGTTCCAGGCGCTGCAAATCCGGTCACCTTGCCGTCCCTGTTGATCCCGCGCCACTGCGGCCAGTCCTGGGAGAAAGCCGCAGTCAGGGAAATCAGAATAATAAACAACACCGTCATTTTGAATATTCTGTTTTTCATAATATACCTCCTTTCAACAACAGGAAATTTTTTATGATTAGTAAAATCTTTATGCACCCGCTCGCTTTAGTATATCGACTCATGCCCTCACTGTCAAGACATTCTTCATTTGATCAACACCCTCGCCACTCCCTGGGCGATCAGACCCGCTATGGGAGGAAAGAAGAAAGTGGATAACAACCGGATAACTGTAAATCTCCAACCCATTATTCCGATCTCCATGGGAAGACGGCTCACTGCCCACAATGACCAGCCGGTCAGA
>CAYXFJ010000344.1:0-2426 GCA_964464265.1 uncultured bacterium | reverse complement strand
CAGCACCGCGACCCTGCGGCCGGTCAGGTCGTAGACCAGCAGTTTAACCGGCCCCGCGGCCTTGAGTTCAAACTGGATTGTCGTGGATGGATTGAACGGATTCGGATAATTCTGCAGGAGCTCGAAACCGGATGGCTGATCCGCAAGGTGATTGTCACGGACTCCGGTTTCCTGTTTGGTCATCACGATAATTCCGTTCGCCTCGAACGGACCTGTAATGAAAAAGGCTGTGATCAATTGCGAAGGACCGAAATTACCACGAACCTCCAGATTTGTTCCGCCGAACTCCGGAGCAGTACCGGTCCCGCTGATCTCGCCATGAACGGCGGTGGCGGATCCCGTCCAGGGTGGAGGTGCACTTACGATAATGGACTTGAGATCCGCAGATATGGCGCCCTCTCCTTTTTTGGTCTCAAAATCCGGATTCCCCAATATAAGCCTGCTGGTTGATGTCACGCGTACCTTCAGACTTTCAGGTATGACCTCGACAAATGCATTTACTTCTGCTGACGATCCGAAAGTAAGGTTGACCCAGTAACCCGTCCAGGCACCTGCATAGTCCAGAAGGTTAAAATCGGAACTCCACCTGATGTCAGTGAAGTTCGCATTATGGCTGAAATTGAGGGTTTCGTCTCCCATTACATTGTTCAGTTCCAGGCGCCACGCATGATCCGTGGGCGGAGCGTCGTATTGTCCGTTATCATTGAAATCCGCATAGAAATCGATAAAATAACTCCGGTTGAGAATGAGAACGTAAAGTTCTGCATCGAATGCAGCGGCTGAAATACTCGATATTGTTTTTCTTCCGACCTCCTTCATGTTATCCTTGTCCAGTACACGGATCTGAAGCCTCTGTCCAATATGAGGCCCCATATTGCTCATGGAAAGTGTCAATTTATGTTGTCCCAGTACGGTTCCGTGTATGAATGCCATACACAGAAGTACAGCAATGGTAGCTTTATTCAGAGTTCTCATCACCGGCCTCCTTTCTATTATTTTGATATAAATTACAAGTTGTTTACCGCTCAATCCTGCAGCCAGTACAGGTTGGGTCTCGTTCCTCCAATCACCTGCTGGCTCTGATTCACCACTTCCTCATTCAACAGAAATACGATGATGGGAATATCATCTTTGAATCCCATCAATGTGTCCAGTTCGGCTTGATATGCATATCTAACCGCCTCCCCGAACGGCAGTCCGGTCGTCCAGTACCTCAGGAAATAAACCGGTGAGAAGATGACCAGACTGTTGAGAGCCACAGCTCCGTTCACTGCACATGCACCGACTGCCTCCCACTCATCGACCATATCCGCTCCATTGCAGCATGTCTGGTAGAGAACCCTCACCGGTATTCCCCATGTTTTCAGTTCCTGCGTGAACCGGGAGATCTCGATGCAACCGTCGAAAAAGGTCACGCAATCGGAGCTGCCATGAAGACTGAATATTAGATCCACCAAAAATCCCTCTCCTGCAACAGAAATCAAAGAATCCAAAACGACTTCATGTCCTGCGAGGGAATCAGAAAGAATCAGAATTCTATCATAAAAAGGCGAGGATACCTTAACCATTTCTTCGATCTGCCAGGGTTCCCCATACTCATCAATTATTTCTTCGAGAGTCATTCCATTCAGAATGACGGGATCCGCTCGAAACGCATCCGCAAGAATAGATATGACCTGATCGTGAAACATCTGGAAGGCGAACTCCAACTGACTGTTGCCGGCAATCCCAAGATTCTCGATGACGATGACCAGCGCCCTGTTTTCCCACTCGCCCTGATACAATTTCTTATCAAATGAGATCTGTAAATCCAAATTGATGGAATCTCTGTAGGTCAAATCGAAATTATTAATTCCATCCGGTCCGTTTTCATTCCGGCGGATATAACCATCTTTCACAGTCGCAGCCTCGCTGGCAGTGCTCCAGAGACCGATATCGTCATTTTCGATGAATTGGTTGAGATAGATACCATTCCACAGGGTGTCCGGAAGATCGACCGCCATCCGGGGTACCCGGTTCATCCGGAGGATATCATCAAAGTCCTTAAAATCGGTCAGTATATCAAAAATAAGATCCAGATCTTCATATCCGGACATGACGGCTTTCAGACGATAATGATTCGATAGGTGCTTTCCCATATTTGGCCGTACGGGAAACAGACTGTATTTGATCTGTGTGGCTCCTGTGCCAATGACCTGACCATCGAGCATGATCACGGATGATACGGCTGTGTATGCGGGCGTATCCATAACGATGAAATACCTGCCGGACGCATAATATCTCAGGAGATCGATATCATGTGTCCCATTTTCAAGAACTATCTCTGCGATTCTCCTGCCCAGCACATTGAAAATCGCCGCCTTTCCGAAGGAGGATCTCATTGTGTACCGCAATCCATTCAATTAATCGTGCAATTGAATAGAAGA
>CAYXFJ010000343.1:0-2432 GCA_964464265.1 uncultured bacterium | reverse complement strand
CCCCCGATCCAGATCAGCCGTTCGATGCGGCGGCTCACCAACGCGCTGTGGAGCGCGGCATCGCCCCACGGCCAGGCCTACTATGGGTTGTGCTGGGAAGCGACGGTTTCGGTTTCGCACCTGAGGGAGAAGTCTATCACAAGATCCCGCAGGTGGGGACCGTGGTCATCGAGGACGATGTGGAGATCGGCGCCAATTCGACGGTGGACAGGGCCACGATGGGGGAGACGCGCATTAAAAAGGGAGCCAAGCTCGACAATCTCATACAGGTGGGGCACAACTGCACCATCGGAGAGAACACGGTGATCGCTGCTCAGGCAGGCCTTTCGGGAAGCACCCATCTCGGGAAGAATGTGCGGGTGGGCGGGCAGGCCGGTTTCGCCGGGCACATGACCGTGGGCGATCAGGCGGCCATCGGCGCTCAGTCCGGAGTGCATAAATCCGTGCCGCCGGGTGTCATGGTGCTGGGATATCCTGCCAAACCCCACATCGAAACAGCCCGCATAGAAGCGGCCTCACGCAGGCTTCCGGATCTCATCAAAGACTTAAGAGAGATCAAGGAACGCCTTGAAAAGCTTGAAAAGAAGCGGAGAAAGAATGCTTAAGAACCAGCGTACCATTGCAAAGTCCGTATCCCTTTCCGGCAGGGGACTGCACACGGGAAACAAGACCACGGTGACATTCAATCCATCGGAGCCCAATACAGGCGTCCGGTTCCTGCGCACGGATGTGGAAAACTGTCCTGAGATACCGGCAGATATAGAGCATGTGATCGACAATTTCAGGGACACCACGATCGGTACCGGGGACATACACATTCGCCAGGTCGAGCATGTGCTGGCAGCGCTGTACGGACTTCAGATCGACAACATCCTGGTCGAGCTCGATTCGAACGAGCCTCCGGTGGGGGACGGCAGCGCCATGCCCATCGTGGAGGTTCTGAAAAAAGCCGGACTGGTAGAGCAGAATTCGCCGAAAGATTATCTGGAGATCGAGGAGACGATCACCTATAATGAGAAGGAACGGGGCGTGGACCTTGTGGTCTTCCCTTCAGACGAGCTCAGGATCACCTTCATGGTGGATTATCAGAATCCCGCGCTCGGAACCCAGTACACCTCCATGTATTCCCTTACCGACGAGTTCGTTACGGAGTTTGCAGCAGCCAGGACCTTCTGTTTTCTGCACGAGGTTGAGGAACTTTATGACAAGGGACTGATACAGGGAGGGAACCTGGATAATGCCATTGTCATCGTGGACAGGGATCTCTCCCCTGAAGAGCTCAAAAAACTGGGCAAGCGCTTCGGGATCCACGAGGAAATCGTCAAAGGCTCCAACGGCATACTCGGGGGGAAAAACCTCCGTTTCTACAACGAACCCGTGCGCCACAAAGCCCTGGATCTGATCGGGGATCTCGCGCTTTTAGGCGTTCCTTTGAAAGCCCACGTGATGGCTGCCCGGTCCGGACACGCTGCCCATGTGGAGCTCGTCAAGAAGATACGAAACGTCTACAAGAAAAAACAGCTCACATCCAGATACCAGACGCGTCCTGCAAAGAAGGGCGTGTTCCTGGATTCCGAGGCCATTGCGCGCATCCTTCCCCACCGTTATCCCTTCCTGCTCGTCGATAAGATCGTGGATCTGGTGTACAGGGAACGCGTGGTCGGAGTGAAGAACGTATCCATGAATGAACCCTTTTTCCAGGGGCATTTTCCGGGACATCCCATCATGCCCGGAGTTCTGATCATAGAAGCTATGGCCCAGACAGGCGCGGTTCTGATCCTCGATGCTGTTGAAGATCCGTCGACGAAGGTTGCTTATTTCATGACCATGGACAATGTGCGGTTCCGCAAGCCTGTACTGCCGGGCGACCAGCTCCAGATGGAAGTGGATCTGGTGAGGTTCCGTCCCTCCTCCTGCAAGATACACGGAAGAGCCTTTGTGTCAGGGGAACTCGTTGCAGAAGCGGACATGATGTGCGCTATTATAGACAGGGATCGCGTAAAACAGGCCGCCCCGGAAAAAGAAAAGGAAACGGGAACGAATACGGGAACGAAAACATAAACCTGCCGGAGGGAGGTGTGCTTGCCGGATATTCATCCTACCGCTATTGTGAGTCCAAAAGCCGAGCTGGCCAATGATGTGGCTGTCGGCCCCTTCTCCGTCATCGAAGAGGATGTGGTGATCGGAGAGGGCAGCCGGATCGACAGCCATGTCCTCGTTGCGAACGGAGCGCGCATAGGCAGGAACTGCCGCATCCACCACGGTTCGGCCATTTCCACGATCCCCCAGGACCTCAAGTTCAAGGGCGAGAAAACCACGCTTGAGATCGGCGACAACACCGTCATCCGGGAATTCTGCGACCTGAACCGCGGTACCGAACAAAGAGAGAAATCCAAAATCGGCACGGACTGCTTTCTGATGGCCTATTCCCA
>CAYXFJ010000342.1:0-2453 GCA_964464265.1 uncultured bacterium | reverse complement strand
CCGCGTACCGGGCATCGGCGCGAATTGCAGGGCGGCTTGACGCCGAACCGGTTCCGGAGCCGGGCACGAGACCGCGGGGCAGGCTGCCTACCCGCGATCTCGTCTGCCGTGGTCACCGGAAGCGGCCCCAATGTGCACGAGGGGGTCACCACGCTGATCGCCGGGATGATACAGAAGGGCATTGTGGATGGAGTGACTACCAGTTCAGCTGTGGTTGCGCATGAAATGGCCGGAACTCTCGAGAAAGTGAAACGTGTGGACGGCAGGTCCCTTGGAATACAGGCCGGGCTCCTTCCGCGCGGAGACCTGTTCGAGATCACCCTCATGGATGATGACCTCAGCCGTCAGATATCGGGTGAGATGATTGTGGATAAAGACCTGATCCGGAGAGCGGCTGAAATGCCGGGTTCCGTTATCATCAAGGCAGCAGGGAACATGGGCTATCCTCTCGGATTGAGGACGGAGAAGCTCGCTCAGGACATTCTCTTCATAGCACAGAGCCTCGGCATCCCCTTTGAAAAGGCAGCCGGTGCAGGAGCGGACCCTATGACCATGCTGGGTGCAGGATTTGCCCGGAATGTGCCTGTCCTGGTCACCGTTCCCCAGCTTATCGGAGGGGGAAGGGTGGGACTGGCTGTCGGGGATTCCATCTCAATTGCAGAGAGGGCGGCAAAGGTCGCCCGCATGATGGAGGAAGCGGATGTCATCATCGAATCCGCAGTGGTGCTAACCCAGGAGATCCATGACGGTCCCTTCGAAATACATACAGGTCATGGAATATGGGCGAAGTGGGAAGGCCTGAGAACTTACAGCCTGAAGCACAAGGTTTTGATCCGCATCGATCTTGATCCCCAGCTGGATCTGGCCTGGAGCATGGAGAAAGAATCGGCTGCCGTGCAGAAGGCGATTGACGAAGGTCTTCCGAAGACCAAGCTCATGTCCATCCCTTTCCGTATGGAGATGTCAGGTTTTGCCAGACTGGACAAAAGCATACCCATAGTCGGTGACATTGGCGTCATCTGGCCTGTAATGGCTGTTCTCCTTGAAAAAGAGCTGGGCATCACTCTCGATTTTCTGTCCTATCCCCAGCAGACCGGTGAAGGAAAGGACATGAGGGAGTGGATTGTCCGGAATATCAGACCTGTGGACAGGAAAAGGCTTTACGAACGCCTCGCCGGAGAATCCTGATTTGGTATCAGAACATGCGGTCAGAAAAGGCAATGGTATGTCGGCATTGATCAGGGGAATCGTTTCCCTCCTCTTTTCAGGCATTCTTCTGATAACAGGATGCGCCGGGAACAGGGAGGAAAGAGGCATAAAAGTGATTGCGCACAGGGGTGTGCACAGCCTGTTTCCCGAGAATGCACTTTCTTCGATAGGCGAAGCGATCCGGATAGGATGCGACTTCGTGGAAGTGGATGTCAGGACCACAGAGGATAGCTTCCTTGTCCTGATGCACAACAGGACTGTGGAAAGCACCATGAACGGCTCAGGCCGGGTATCGGAAATGAATCTCGAAGAGATCAAAGCTCTTTTTTTTAAACCGGTTCAGGATACCTTAAGAGAACCGGAACGCATCCCCACGTTCGAAGAAGCGCTCGGCGCCATGAGAGGCCGTATCAGTGCGTATGTGGATGTGAAGGATGCAGATCCGGAGAAAGTGCTCGATGCTTTAAAAATATCCGGCATGATGGACAGAGCCGTGATTTATTCGGACGAACAGGAGCTCGCTCGGTTCAAAGCCCTGGAGCCTGAATGCCGGATCATGCCAGAGGTGGACAGCTTCGAAGACCTCGATAGGGTTGTGACAGGTCTTGCACCCGATGTGGTCGCCATGTCCTGGCACGGATTCTCGGAACCTCTGGTCAATGAAATCCATGCCCGCGGCCTGAAGGTTTTTCTGGATGTGCTCGGCGAAGGGGATAATGAGGAAGGCGTGAGGCGCGTGATCAAAGCCGGAGTTGACGGAATACAGACGGATCATCCGGAAAAGGTTATCCGGATACTCGAGGAATACCGGTAATTCCGGTAAGAATCTGAAGGGATAAAAGATTATCATAAAGCGGGTAACAGGAACATCAGCAGTCATGGGGGCGCTCATACTGGCAATGCTTATGCCGGCGGACAACGCCCTGTCCATGGATCCGGCGACAAGGAAAAAACGTGTTGAAGTTTTTCAGAATCCTCCTCCGGACTGCTGGCCTCATACGCGATGGTGGTGGCCCGGAAATCCGGTTTCCAGAGAAGAGATCACCTGGGAGCTGGAACAGATGCGTTCCGTGGGCATACGCGGTGTTGAACAGATCACCATGGGCCCGGTTTATGAAAAGGGGAATATTCCGTTCCTGTCTGAAGATTACCTCGGTATGATACAGCACACGGTTAAAGAGGCAAAACGTCTGGGGATGGAGGGGTCCCTGAATTTCGGGGGGCCGGGATGGATCATCGGTGTC
>CAYXFJ010000341.1:0-2482 GCA_964464265.1 uncultured bacterium | reverse complement strand
TCCTCAGAAAATCCCTCAAATGGTTGCCAAGCACGGCGTAGCCGATAACAAGTTGGGTCTGGCTCCTGAGGTACTGAAGAATCTCTTCGAGTAGTTGAGCCTCCATGATTTTTTCCGTAATGCTTTCCGCTTCGTGCACTGTGCCGCCGCCGTGACCTGCCAAAAAAACAGGCACTTTGCCACGGGCGCAACGGTCCACTTCATAGAATATCTGACCGTAATTCATCTCCGCCATAACCATTACCTTTCCTCTCTGCGCAAGCTCCAGTATCTTTTTCTCGGGAAAAGGCCACACGACGATCAGACGGAGCATACCCACTTTGATCCCCTTTTTTCTCGCCAGCTCAATGGCCTCAACCGCCACCCGCGCCGTGATTCCATAAGTCACCACAACGACATCGGCGTCCTCGATATCGATCTCCTCGAAACGTACTATTTTATCCGCATTCAGGCGAATCTTGTTCACGAGACGGTGTACAAGCTGTTCCTGGCATTCCGCGCTCATGACCGGATAGCCCTTGTAATCATGGGTGAGCCCGGTCACATGAAACCTGTAACCGTCACCTGCTTTGACCATATCGGGGACCAGATCCTCTCCAGGCTTAAAGGGAAGATACTCCCCGGGCGGTTTCTTGGTATATCTTCGGGGAACCACTTCTATCTTGTCAGCCTGCGGGATCACAACCCTCTCCATCATGTGCCCCACGCATTCGTCCATCATGAACATCACGGGTACCCGGTAGATCTCCGCGAGATTGAACGCATCGATCGTATAATCGAAGCATTCCTGCGGTGACTGGGGGGAAAGCGCGATGATCTCGTAATCGCCATGCGAACCCCAGCGAACCTGCATCATGTCCGACTGGCCGGGGAGGGTGGGAAGCCCAGTTGAAGGGCCGCCGCGCTGAACATTCACGAATACGCAGGGAGTTTCGGTCATGGCCGCCAGGCCGATATGCTCCATCATAAGTGAATATCCCGGACCCGAAGTCACTGTCATGGCTTTCTTCCCTGCCCACACCGCTCCCTGCAGGGCGATGGACGAGGCCAGCTCGTCTTCCATCTGAATGAAAATACCGCCTACGAGCGGGATTCGCTGGGAAAAGCGCTCCACCACTTCCGTGGATGGCGTGATCGGATACCCCGCCACAAAACGGCATCCTGCAGTCAGTGCGCCCTCGCAACAGGCATAGTCCCCGTCCATATAATGAGACCCCGTTAAAACACCTTTTAGATCCGCTTTCAATTTCGGCCGCCTTTCAAAAGGGTTAAATCACTTTGAGCATTCTCAGCGAAACCACCCTACTTCAACCCTCTACTCCACTGATTCTTCCGCCATTTCTACTGTATAGATGGCAAATTCAGGACAGATCATCCTGCAAAAACCGCAGTTAACGCATTCCTCCGCATTTTTCACATAGGGGGGATGATAACTTTTCGCGTTGTATTTTGTGGAAAGCTCAAGAACGTTTTTCGGACAATATTCAACACAAAAACCGCATCCCTTGCAGCGGTCCTCTATAATGAAAACCTCTCCCCTGACCGCTTTCGGCCTGGGCATGCCAAAGGGTTTTTCACGATACCGGATATGCATAGAAGGTCCTTTTCCTCAATTTATCGCATGGTCCCGACATAATGGGTGGTCAGCTGCCGTTTTCTCACTTCCGGATTGCCGTAGTCCGGAAGGATCATGGGAGCAACCCTTCCGTCCATCTTTATACCCGATGCTTCAAGTTCTCTGTGGTACTTCCGGACGTGTTCAAGCGTCAATTTTCCTTCTCTGTATTTTTTTGCAGCGTATTCTGCGGCTGAGATCCCTGCGATCCTCCCGAAAACCATCACATCGAGCAAAGAATTCCCCATCAGACGGTTTTCTCCATGAACGCCCCCGCTCACTTCCCCGCCGGCAAACAGACCCGGCAAAACAGTCTCTGTCTTGCTGTTGATCTCCAGCCCGCCGTTCTGATAGTGCAGCGTGGGATAGACCAGCATGGGTTCCTTTGAAATATCAATACCATAACGGTTGAACAGGATCCACTTGCCGGGGAATTCACGGCGGACAGTTCCCTCCCCCTGAAGCAGGTCGATCATCGGCGAATCCAGCCATACTCCGAATTTCCCGGCCGGTGTGGGAACCCCTTTCTTCCGGTCCGTACATTCCCTGATGAATGCGGCTGCTTCCACGTCCCTGGGTTCCCTTTCAAAAACGAACTGTGCTCCGTCTATATTCAGTACATTCGCCCCTGCACCCCGGAACTTCTCCGTGATCAGCAGACCTTCGGCCTGTTCCGGGAATACGACGCCTGTGGGGTGATATTGTACCGTATGGAGGAATTTAAGAGGAACACCTGCCCTGTACCCCATGATGAGGCCGTCCCCCGTGGCGCCGTAATGGTTGGTGGTCATGAAATTCTGTATGTGAAGCCTTCCCGAACCTCCTGTGGCCACCACAGTGGCTTTGGCTTTCACCAGAAAATACTCT
>CAYXFJ010000340.1:0-2495 GCA_964464265.1 uncultured bacterium | reverse complement strand
ATTACTGAAATTGTGCAAGTTTAATGGGATATTCTCGGAAATCTGACTAGTTGTCACTTGTGAGGGTTCTCTCCAGAACCATTTGTTTCCTCACTTACGATCCCATCTCTCCGGCAAGGATCTTTCTGGTCATCCCACTAATCCATCGGCGGTTGACGAAGAGGTGTGCTGCAACAAAAAAGCCCAGCGCGAGACCGGACCAGTCGTGGATATTGCTCATCAACGCGAGGGGAAGCACAAGATCTGTTAGCCCCAATGCCCGCACGAGGAGGGTAAACTTGAAGAAGCCGGTGATGAAACTGACGAGGAACATCACGCCCATTCCGAGATCCAGACACCATCTTACAACCTGCATATTCATGAAAACCGTCACACTCTTTTCTGCTATTTTTTTGCTTTGTAGAAAAAGGTGATGGAACTTCCGGGTTCGGTTCAGATACCTGCCTTATACATCTGGGGTCTGGTTCCCTGCCGGAGGTTGAATAAACCGGATGGTTATCTCTACCGTGGAACCGTTTTTGGCTTTCGTTGCCCTGTTTTTTCTGATCCCGCAAGATCATTAAACTCCGGATTCGGTGAACCGAAATGTACTAACATGGATGAAGGTGCATGTGTACGTATGGACAGTAAAAAGTGGGGCATTATGACCAAGGCAGTTGTCTTGATGCTCATCCTGCTTATACCAAGAACAGTAATCGACTTCTACGGTCTGGACGTGGTGCCCATCAATACCGTGGTGGGGGCCTTCATCAGCGGCGCGATCTTTACCATTGCGATTATTTTCACCGGCACGTTTACCGATTTCAAGGAGAGTGAAAAAGTTGGTGGAGACCTTGCAGCCTCTTTGAAAGCGCTCTATAATGACAGCCGGGTACTACCCCTGGCGGATGAAGCACCGGCGCGGGTATTGAGAGCCCATGTACGGGACCTTCACCGCACCATGCAGACCTGTTTTTCGGAAAATACCTGGAACCTGCCGGATATCAACCGTGAGATGGACAAAATCAATAACGATATCCGGATCCTCTCCTACCTGAATGTTGCTCCCCCGCTGATCGCAAAACTGAGAAATGAGCTGGGGGTGCTTGACAGGATGACCAACAGGATCGAAGTCATCATCAGGACAGATTTTATACCGGCAGCGTATGCCCTTGCTGAGGTTGCGACCGGAAGTGTGCTCCTCCTTCTTCTCTTCATCAACATGGATCCCTATCTTGAAGGGGTTATTATCTTTGCCGTTATCAGCAGTATGTTAATCGGGCTGTTGCTGCTCATCCGTGATATGGATAACCCTTTCGAGATTGGATCCCACACCTACGCGGATGTTGATCTCGAGACGCTCAATTACCTTACTACCTACTTTGACGAGCAGGATGCTGAAATGGAGAGTGGGAGAGCCGGGTCTTCATAAGATCACGGAATAAAAAGCTCTGATAAAAATCATGATATCTCCTTACTTTCTCAAGCAGGGAATCGGAGCTCAGAAAAAATTCCTGAAAATATGACTATTTATTTTTCTTTCAGGAATTAATTTTTTAAAAATGTATAAACGGTCTCTTACAGGTTGTTTCTTACCTGGCGATCGTTCCTCGGGTTTTTGATGAGACCCTCACTCGTCTTTTATTGGAGTTTTCTGCATTGTTTTTTCAATACGTGCCTTCACATCATAAGGATCCGATACCCCATACAGGCAGAGAAGCGGGTCATGGGATCCTTTCTGCCAGCGTACAGTAGTCACCTGATCCGTATCCGGATGGAGCATATCTCCCTGCTCATGATGCCCGGTCATATCTGTCTCGGAGAGCCCGAACACTTTTCCCGCCGGAACAACCGTGCCGAAATTCAGGAGGTGGCCCAGCTGGCCCTGCACGAGGCCTATCCTCTCGATCTGGTGAAGCGGGATAACATTTTCGACCTGGCTCCAGATACCTCCCGTGATAATTATTACGTCCCTCGTCAGGGTATAGTGAAGGCTGCGGCGGAATGCTTCAGTCCCTGCGATAACAATACCGGCAGCGACAATACTGAACGGCTGGACGAGATATGACACCCATTGGAGGAGTATGAGCAGATACTGGGAGGAAAGTATCGGTTGGCCTGTCCCATGAACCATAACCATCGCCCCTGCAATGCTCAGGAGCAGTGTCAGGCCAGCTCCGATCCAGATTTCAGGACGCCGGATTATATCCCCCAGCCATATGAAGAAGAGAAAAATGGCAACCGGGGCAAGGATCAGCACGCATATCTCGATTAAATCAGGCAGGTTTGGCACAACTGTATGCAGGGAATCCACGAGGGAAGGAGGAAAACCCCTCACGAGATCATGCAGCACTGGCAGGGCAAGGAGCGAGAGTCCTGTCAGGAAGATGGGGGTGAGTCCCAGGAGATACTTGTGGATAAAACCCCGCACCGCCGGCTGGCTCGTGAAAATGACCGGGCCGTATACCCCAACCATCTCGCGTTCTGTCCGTACCATATAGCGGGTATTTGAATAA
>CAYXFJ010000339.1:0-2510 GCA_964464265.1 uncultured bacterium | reverse complement strand
TATTTTCTTCGCTTTTGTCCCTGAAATATGCCGGCTGTCCCATATCCCTTTTAAACCCGATATTTCTTCTTATTTTACTTGCGTTGATTTTACATGAGGAGATAAGACGTTCGATATCCGAACCGCACGGCCTGCTCCTCCAGTTCTTTGAATGGTGCGTTGTCAGTATGACCGGGTTATTTCTCTACTTTCAAGCCGGCCCGGGAAAAACGGTCACGGCCTTACATTGAAAGCGAGGGAGAGAGAAATGACAGGATCATGATGGACGGAACAGCCTGATTCACAGGCGGTTCATCGGTACCGTCCAGCGGAACCCTTAAAAAAAGGAGGAAGCTATGTGTGGGAGAACCTTCAAACTGATGAGCGTCTTCGTGATGGTGATGTTCATAGTCATGGGATGTTCAGGTAGCAGGACCGTTTCCAAAATGAATTCAAAAAATGAAGTGGACGTATTCTTCTCGAAGAGTGACATTCAGAAAGAATACACTGTGGTGTCCCAGGTTACAGGCCACTCCAGCTCCGACTTCGGCAGACACCAGATGGAAAAAGCGCTTATAGACAAAGCCAGGGAAAAAGGTGCGGATGCTGTCCTGATCACGGTCTCTGATCTGTCAGGAATGTCAGATCAGGATGCATTTAATGGCATCAGCAAGATGCTGAAGGCAACGTATCTGAAATACGAAAAGGCAGGGACAGGAACCGGTTACTCGCGTAACTGAGTCTTCCGTTGCGGCAGCCGCAGAAAAGCAGCGCAAAGGAGCCTGTACAGCAAACAGCGATGCCGGTTCTTGACTCAATACCAGCATCCACGGAGCAGTAAACAAAAGACAAGCACAATTTTCAATCCCCACCCTTTACATTGTTTCTTTTGGCACGAGGGGGCCCGGCACGGCCCCCCTTTTTTTATTATCCGGATATACTTAAAACAGGACATGTCCATTGGACCTTCCTTACTTGAAGGACCGGTCATATACGCATGGCTCACCCCTCTTCTCCACTTGAAAATTTTTGCTTGATAAACATCAAATAATCCATTATAATACAGAGTAGTTTATTTCATCCGTTTCTCTGGAAATGATCCATACTTCCGGAATCCGTGTCATTCATACCCTGTATCTAACCGTGATCATTACTTTTAGAAAGGACAGCTGAATGGACGATCTCAGCAGAAGAGGCTTCATCGGAAAGATGATGGCCGGCATAGGTACCGCATTCGCCGTGGGCACAGCCTGCGAAACCAGCACACCCGCCGGAGAACCCACTCTGAAAGGGAAAAAAGTGCTTCTCGTATGGGGAGGGTGGGCAGGTCATGATCCCAAACCCTGCACAGATATCTTCGCGCCATGGATCGAATCACAGGGAGCGGATATCACGGTTTCCGATACCCTGGATGCCTATCTGGATAAAAATCTCATGGCATCCGCGGATCTGATCGTACAGATATGGACCATGGGTCAGATAACCGGGGACCAGGAAAAGGCTCTTCTTGCAGCGGTAAAGGCAGGTGCAGGCATAGCGGGATGGCATGGTGGACTGGGCGATTCGTTCCGCCAGAATACGGAATACCAGTTCATGGTAGGAGGACAGTGGGTGGCCCACCCCGGCGGTGTGATTGACTATGAGGTCAATATCGTGGATCACAAGGATCCCATCACAGCCGGATTACCTGATTTTAAAATGCATTCCGAGCAGTACTACATGCATGTGGATCCGAACGTGAAAATCCTGGCCGCAACCACATTCGGCGATGAACATGCATCCTGGATAAAAGGATGCGTTGTCCCTGTGGTCTGGAAGAAAATGTATGGTAAGGGACGCGTCTTCTATTCATCGCTTGGACACAAGGCTGTGGATTTCGACGTTCCTGAGGCTCTTGAAATCACAAAGCGTGGAATTCTCTGGGCGTGCGAGAGCAAATACCACCCGCCGGAGCCCTGGATCGAGCCTGTTTATCAGAAAAGCTGAACAGGCCGGGCTCCCTGTTTCCGTGGGTGCCCTGCGAATACGCCTAGCAATGAACACCCATATGTGATATTCATCAGACAAACAGTTAACAAGGAGGATTCACAATGGCACGACCGGTAACTCTTTTCACAGGACAATGGGCAGATCTGCCTCTCGAAAAAGTGGCCAAGATGGCCAGCTCCTGGGGATTCGACGGCCTTGAACTCGCCTGCTGGGGAGATCACTTTGAGATCGACAAGGCCCTCAAAGATGACGGATATGTCAAAGCCAAATGGGATTTGCTTAAAAAATACAAACTGCAGTGTTTTGCCATCAGCAACCATCTTGTGGGGCAGTGCATCTGCGATCCGATTGACAACCGCCACAAAACCATTCTTCCGCCTGATCTGTGGGGAGACGGCGATCCGGAAAGCGTTCGGAAACGCTGCGCGGAGAACATGAAGAAGGCAGCCCGTGCAGCTAAAAAATTCGGCGTCAAGGTCGTGAACGGCTTCACGGGAAGCTCTGTATGGGCAAAGCTCTATTTCTTCCCGCCGACCACACAG
>CAYXFJ010000338.1:0-2511 GCA_964464265.1 uncultured bacterium | reverse complement strand
AGACCGTGGGCGTATCATACAGGCGCAGTTCCTTGATTATTCCGGCAGATATTTTTTCTGTCATTGATAGTCCTCCCTGCATCCAGCTTCATCATCCAGGTATGATGGCTGTAAAAAAAGAAGCTCAAACCAGCTTCTTTTCAATGGTTTTGAGAACTTCAATGGATTGTTTCGCGATCGCTTCTCCGCCGGGTGAGAAGTCAAAGACTTCCAGGGACACCCAGTTGTCGTAGCCCAGGTTTTTCAGTGTTTGAAAGGCGTGGACAAAATCGTTCACCGCATTCCCCTTCCCCAGGTGCTTTCCGTCCATTTCCTGCACATGCACATGCCGGATGTATTTGAAGTACTTTTCGATAAGCACGTGGAAAGGTTCGGTCTCATTCGGAGTGTTGTGGAAATCGAACATCATCCGAACAGCAGGATGGTTCACCATTTCCATGAGCTCTTTTGCTTCGGCCATGGTGTTCACCACATCTGTCTGGCTCGTATCGAGCGGTTCAATGAGCAGAGTAACACCGCGGTCCTCTGCGTGACCGGCGACCTGAGCCAGTCCCTCAGCGAAGTATTTTTTGGCCTCGTTTATGGAGATCCCGACCGTGTTCCTCTGTTTCGGGGATCCGAATATCATCGTCTTGCCTTCCAGGTCTCCGCAGAAGTCGATCAATGCATCAAGATAGGCAATAGACTTGAGACGCAGATTTTTATCCGGTGTTGTAAAATGAAGACCCGCGGGCGGAGGCGCCAGAAGCCAGTGAAGCCCTGCGCAGGAAAGACCATTCGCTTTCATCGTGGAGAGCATGTTCTTCCGGGTTTCCTTTGATATCTCCTGCACGCCCTCCCGGACCAGTGTGAAAGGGGCTATCTCAATCCCTTCAAATCCTGCAGCAGCGACGATCTCGCACTGCTTTTCCCCCGGCAATGCCTGCATGCTCTCATTGCACATCGCATACCGGAAGCCACTCCATTTTTTACCGATGCCGGATGGAGACCCGCACTTCCCGGCAAGAGAAGCGAGTGAACCCGCTGCCAGCATATAGCCGCCTGTTATGAGGAATTGCCTCCGGGTCTGGCCGGTTTTTCTGAGATCTTCACCGCCCGGGTTAAGAGGGACTGTCATGAGTCTCGTTCCCTGGCATTTTTTTGACATCCTCTTTCTCCTTTTCTATATCGGAATAGTCTGAAATCTTCGTTTCCAGCCTGTTTTTTTATGCGGACGCCTGCCGGACATCGTTTTCAAATATAATTATTTCCAGAGTGGGAAGTCAATTCCCGCATGCTTATAACACCCTCATAAGGAGGCCTTTGAGATAGGCTGCCTCCGGGAAACTCAGGGTCGAGGGATGGTCCGGCGCCTGAAAGAGCCTTTCCAGGATCTGTACTTCCCTCCCTGCATCCAACGCGGCATAAGCGATCGTTCTCTGGAAAAGATCAGGAGTGACCAGGGAAGAACAGGAGAAGGTGGCCAGAATCCCCCCGGGTGCAATCAGTTTCAATGAAAGCAGATTGATATCTTTATAACCTCGCAGCGCATTTTCGAGAACGGATTTGGATTGAGCGAACCTGGGCGGGTCGAGGATGACGGCCTGAAAGGAGCGGCCTTCGTCGCGGTATTTTCTGAGCACCAGGAAAACGTCACCCTCGATCGCGGGCGCACGTTCAGGATCCAGTTTGTTGATTTCCACATTACCACGCAGAAGTTCGAGGGCATCGTGCGAGGAATCGATGCTGGTCACGGATTCCGCGCCGGACTTGAGCGCGGCCACGGTGAATCCTCCGGTATAGGAGAAGCAGTTGAGAACGTTCAGACCGGAAAGCGCCCGTCCCACCTTTTCGAAATTGAAGCGCTGATCCAGGTAAAATCCGGTCTTGTGCCCTTTTTTAATATCCACGAGAAAGCGGCAGGATCCGGCAGTGACCTCCAGTTTTTCAGGGGGTGTTTCCCCGGACAGCACTTCAGCAGCGGGCGCCAGCCCCTCTTTCTCACGGACATCCGCATCGGAGCGCTCGTATATGCCCGAACAGTGGACGAGTGTTTCGAGGCAGGAAACGATCTCTTTTTTCCATCTTTCCGCACCTGAGGAAAGAAACTGGCAAACCAGAAAACCGGAATACCGGTCAACGATCAGTCCCGGAAGCCCGTCCGCTTCACTGAAAACGAGCCTTCCGCAGTTCTCACCCCAACTTTTCTGTTCCGGGGATCTGTACAGGATCGCACGGCTGAGCCGTTTTTCGAAAAAAGAGGCGTTCACTTCCTCTTCAGGATCAAATGTCCATACCCTGACAGCGATCTGGGATACAGGTGAAAAAGCGCCCCGGGCAAGCCACTTGCCTTCATATGAAAGAAGGTCAACAGTCCATCCGGCTGCGGCCCGGCTGCCATCCCGGGTACTGGCTTCCACGTATTCCCCGGAAGAAGGTTCCGGTTGTTCAAACTGTCGAGTTCCTGAAGCAGCGCCTGGGGATCTACCACCACGCCGTTGCCGATGATGCAGATCTTGTTGTCATGAAGGA
>CAYXFJ010000337.1:0-2532 GCA_964464265.1 uncultured bacterium | reverse complement strand
CAAGATCCGCAGCCATAAAAGCCGCTGCATATCCCCCAGGTCCCGCGCCGATCACCGCAAGCCTTACAGGTTTTGAATCCGGCATTACAAGCCTCCTCCTTCAGGGAATGTCAGGAGATTTTCCAATAGTTCCCTGAATCAAATGTCCACCGTATCGCCGGTCTCTTTCTGCCATTTGAGAATACGGTCCCTCAGTTCCCGTATCTTGTCCCGAACCAGGGGATTCCGGTAAAGATTATCCATTTCCCATGGATCTTTTTCAAGATTGAAAAGCTGGTTCTTGTCGAGATCGGAGAGAGCGAGTTTCCATCCATCCGGTGTGATGATGGTTCTGATCCTGGCTTCTGCTGCCTTTTTTCTCTCGTCCCTGGAGATCCCCTGAATGGAATCCGGGGCCTGATTGCGCATAGGGTTCAGCGCATTCGGATTCCACTCGATGAACACGGGAGGATTGTCTTTTCCGCCCCGCATACGCGAGACAAGGCTTGTGCCCGGGAGATCGCCCTTTTTCCCCATCAGTTCGAGCAGTGTCGGAACAAGGCTGATATGACCGGCCGGCTCTTTCACCTTTAATGGCCTGATCTTGCCCGTATACCGCATGATCAGAGGAATGCGTACCGCTTCCTCATACATCACTGTTTTTCCGAGAAGCCCGTGGGATCCCATCATATCGCCATGGTCGCTGGTATACACCACGATCGTGTTCTCCGCCAGTCCCAGATCCTCGAGTTTTCCCAGAATCCTGCCGATGCTTCTGTCCACCTGTGTGATCAGCCCCATATATCTGGAGAGCAGACTGCGCCACTCCTCTTCCGTGCGCTTGTCATCCGCCTGAATCAAACGGTAGCGCAGGGGATCATCCTCATCCATGGTAGCATTGAAGTTGGGAGGAAATGTGAGCGTCTCTGGATCATACAGATCGTTCAGAGGACCGCTGTAAGGCGGATGGGGCTCGAGAAAATTGACAAATAGAATGAATGGATCTTTCCTGTGATTTTCGAGAAATGAGCACGCCCTGTTCTCCAGAAAAAGAGTCTTTGAGTATTCAAGAGGCAGGCGGGATACATAATCGCGGCTGAACGTGCCCTCCTCTGTATCCGGTTTGAGACCCCTGTCGAGCAGAAAACGGCAATAGGCGCTTTTCGCATTACGGTCGCGGCCTTCACTGTAATACTTAATATACTGATCCTCAATCGCTTCCCACTCCTCGAAACCGTGCTGTGCGAAAATCTCATCCCCCAGATGCCATTTACCTAAATAACCTGTCCTGTAATCCCGGTCTCCGCTTATTTCCGGGAAACAGGTGATCCCCGGGTTAAGGGGTATGTTGTTGGCTGTGCACCCGTTTTGATGGGGCCAGAGTCCGGTCATCACCGAGGATCTGGAAGGTGTGCACACCGGCTGTGTCACATAGGTCTATTCGAATACAGCGCCCTGTAGAGCAAGAGCGTCGAGACTGGGAGACAGAGCCGGATTTCCGCATGCATAACCCGTTGACTGCGCTCGATGCTCGTCCGTCCATATGAACAGAAGGTTAGGCTTTTCCTTTCGTTTCCCGCAGCCGGTAATATTCATCCCGGCTATGGCCGCGGCGGTTCCGAGAAAGTCTCTTCTGCTGCAATTCTGTCCTTCGATCCTTTTTTCTGACTTCATGGAGCATCCCCTTTCAATACAAATCAGATCCTGCCGGATGATCAGAGTGCGTAGTATTCAACGGCTCATATTTGTATGAGGCGATTTGATGCCTGAAATTTAAGTAAGATGTGCCCAGCGGCCTTTATCTCTTCCCGTACAATAAAGGACTTTAAAGCTCCATGATCCGCATATTCCGGAATTCCACGGCAAATCCCTCGGCTTCCAGCCCGACATATCCTTTCAATACCTCGCACTTTTCCCAGACCGTGGTCTCTACGCCGTTCACGGCAAGCGAGATCCTGTCATTCTTGCAGGTGATATCGAAAGTATTCCATTCACCGGCTGCCTTTACAGGGTTTTTTTCCGGTTTCATCTGATCCCGTGTATTGACCCTTTTGATCTCTCCTCCGATCAGGGTATTCCCGAACAGGAATCCTCCGGACTGGCTGCCCATCTGAGCCTGATGCCAGACCCTGCCGTCCTCGGAATTTCTGACAAAAACGCCGCTGTTATACTTTGCAGGCTCTTCCTTTGAGTCAAATTTCCACTCGACATGGAACACGAAATCGCTGAATTCCCTGGCATCGTACCTGATCCAGTCATGCCCCCCGGATCCGTCGCATCTGAGTGCGCCTTCCCGGGTTGCTGACCACTGGGGCTTTTCGCTCAAAGGAGCATCGGGAGGCATGGGTATAATGGTCCATCCCTTGAGATCCGTTGACGGTTTCAGGTCCACCCATCCGCCGCCGGACTTTGAACAGGACACTGCGGTGATAATGCATGCTGCCGCCAAAAGAAAAATCGTAATTCTCTTCATTGTTCTCTCCTGTTGTTCAGAGTTTAAGGTATCCTTTGTTCCGGGCTTTTATAAAGCAGGGCACCCCTATCCCTTACCAC
>CAYXFJ010000336.1:0-2540 GCA_964464265.1 uncultured bacterium | reverse complement strand
GGTCGGAACACACAGCTCTGGATGTCATTTCCATTTGTTACGATAGTTACGGCGCCGTTCCGGTCGGTACGGTAGACACGGGTCCCCAGGAGTTCAAACCTCCTGAGGGTCTCTGGATGGGGAAAGCGGAAGACATTGTCGAAGCCACAACTGATGACGGCCATCTGAGGTCTGACCTTTTCAAGAAAAGGAATGCTACTGGAACGAGAACCGCCATGGTGAGGTACAAAGAGCACATCGCTCTTAAGATCGACAGCAGAGCTAACTAAGCGTGTTTCTGAGATTTCCGTAATATCCCCCGGCAGGAGAAAGGTCCGTCTGCCGAAAGAGAGTTTCATGACAAGAGAACGTTCGTTGACTTCATCGGAAACGTTGGATTTTTTTTTGACAGGTACAGGTGGGATGGTTAAAGCCCCTGCTTCACCCATTTCACTATTCGCCCGTGTAAGGGAAGAAGTCGTAGTACGAGGGACAGTTGAAGTTCCCCGGGGATTCAAAATACGAACGCTGACCCCGGATACATTCATCTCCGGTGTCATATCCGACATGCCCCTCATGACAATCCCTCGATCTCGAATGATCTGGAGGAAGGAGAGGTAGAGTGGGGAATCTGATCTTTCTCCGTTGGTCCATACCTCGCCCACGTGAAAATTTTCGAGGACAAACAGCAAGCCCTGAAGATGGTCAGGGTGGTGGTGGGTCAAGACCACGATATCGATTCTGCTGATCCTTTCGTGCCAGAGGAATGGCGCCAATACATATTTCCCGATGTCAAAGGTGTCATCAAAAAAGCCACCCCCGTCCACAAGCATCCGCAGCCCGCCGGGTAGGCGGACCAAAATGGCACTCCCCTGACCCACATCCACAGCAGTCAGGCTAAGTTTTCCCTTCTGAAGCCCTTTGAAATAGATCCAAGTTCCGTCAATTATAAAAAAAAGAATCAGCATAACCGGAATCATTTTATACAGAAACACCGTTGTTCTCGTTTTTGCAGTTTTATCCCGGTTGCTCAACTGGTCCAGCCAGAAACCTGACGAGATCAGGAGGAGATAAAAGGCCGCGATTTCCAGAAGGGTGGGTGTGGAGACAAAAACCGACGACCAGGGTAATGACGCAAGTCTTTCTATAAGAGAAAGGGATATTCTCACGAGAAGCGCTGAGATCTGAATGATGATATCGGCCAGCCATGGCGAAATTGGCACAGTAATAACAATGAGTAGACAAAAAGGGATCGCAATAACACCGAGAATGGGAACGACAATCAAGTTTGCGGCAAGGGTGACGAGCGACAGCCGGTTGAAATAAAAGAGGATCAGCGGAAGGGTGCCAAGCGTGGCGCTGAGGGATGCAAAGAAAAAGAGGCTCATGGTGCGCAGGGCCTTTTTAATATGGCTTAGAAGCCATTTTTTTTGGGTCGGACCGATGGAATCTGACGTAAGAGGTGGAGGGAGGAGAGTCACCAGTCTGGGCGTCAGAAAGAGGAGCGAAGCCACGGCTACAAATGAAAGTTGAAAGGAGATATCAAAAAGAGAGTATGGACTGACAATGAGGATGAAAAAAGCGGCAAGAGCGAGTGTATTGTACAGGTCTCGCTCCCGATTGATCAGGATGGCCGCCATGAAGATCACAACCATGACGGATGCCCTGATAACGGAAATCCCCGATCCGGCAATAAAAGTATAGAGAATGACGATCAGGATGGAAAATAGCGTCGAGATCATGACCATGTTCCATCTCAGCAGGAGATATTCCGCGGATTTCAGGAGTAGTCGAATCACGAAGAAGGAAAAAAGGGCTACAATACCGATATTGAACCCTGAGATGGCGATGATGTGAGTGGTGCCCGTCCGGTTGAATTTTTCCATTACCTCTTTCGGTATTTCCTTTTGATTACCGAGGATCATAGCCTGGATAATCCTTCCCTCTGTTTCGGGTGCCGTGTCCAGGATCGTTTTCCGAATGAGTTCACGGAAGCGCTCCAGACGAATCCGGAGCGGATTCCCGATTTCCCTGCGAAGGACGATAATTCCCGCAGCGTCATTTACAAATCCCTGCACCAGAATCCCACGGAAACGGAGATATCTTTCATAATCGAAACCGCCGGGATTGCTGAAATTATGTGGGAATCTCAGCCTTGAATGGAATCGGATAGCATCACCGTAATGGAAGGGATAAGGCTCGCGGACATTAAGGAGCACATGTCCCGAAACAGGAATATATTGACCGTTAATGAGTATCCTGGAGACACAAATGATCAGTTCAGTTTTTTCAGGTGATACTTGAGGGTTCTCACATATCACACCTTCAGCATTTATCTTTCCAGATCCCATAAAATGACTGATGTGGTCTTTATCAAGATGGGGGTGGAGATAAATATTCATCTCCAGGATACCCAGTAAAAATAGGGAAAAAAGAAGGGCGGGATAAAAAACACTTCCCCATTTTGTTGTCAGTGCCAGCAGAATAAGAATCAGTGTGGCGGTCAGTATGATTTGAACAAGGGGATTAGAAATCTGAAAGAGATAGCTGCTAGAGATTCC
>CAYXFJ010000335.1:0-2549 GCA_964464265.1 uncultured bacterium | reverse complement strand
ATCGGAGCTTCGTTCCCTTTCAGCAATTTCAGATGGCCGAGAGCTGCCTGGACAGGGAAGCACGGCTCAGCGGAAGCGGTTTCCACACCCGCCTGTACGGTCTCCCGTGTCGTCGGACCCGAAAGAACCGTCTCGTAGCCGAGAACCCTGAAATAGGTGTTCCAGAAAGGCATGCGGTCATGCAGATGGAGAATCCGTGGAAGGACCAGCTTCCCTTTTTTCAGCGGCGCATCCGCATGTACAGCCTTCTCGAAAAGGACATTTCTATGCCTCACCAGATCCGGGATCTGAGCCTTTCTTTCCGTTTTTGTGCGCCTTCGAAACCGGCTGGTGCATTTGTCCCCCCAGTAACTCTTTTCCCCGTCCATATCGAACACCTGAATGCTGCAGGCATTGGAGCAGCCGTCGCAGGTAAATTCCTCCAGCTTCCATTTCACATTTCCCAGATCCCAGCCCCGGAAACGCGTGTCATGCCCTGCAGTCCGGTCTTTCGCCAGAAGCGCCACTCCGATAGCGCCAATAATGCCGTTATGAGGAGGAACCACGATATCTTTGTCCAGAACCGTGGCAAAAGCCGCTGCAACCGCATCGTTGTAAGCTGTCCCTCCCTGGAAGAAGATACTGTTCCCTATCCTCCGTTTCTTTACCACGCGGTTCAGGTAATTCTGCACCACGGACAGCGCGAGACCTGCAACAATATCTTCCCTGGGAACTCCCTGCTGCATATAGGGGATGAGTTCCCTCTCCATGAAAACAGTACAGCGTTCGCCCAGTTTGAGGGGATGCCTGGATTTCAAGGCCAGGTGCGCGAACTCGTCCCTGATCTTGACGCCGATCTGAGTTGCCCTCTCTTCCAGAAAGGAACCTGTACCTGCTGCGCAGGCTTCATTCAGGCTGAAATCCACAACGACGCCTTCCCGGATGGAGATGAACTTCGAGTCCTGCCCTCCGACCTCAAAAATGGTGTCGACTTCCCTTCCCAGAAATTTCCCTGCAATGAAAACAGCACCCGTTTTATGTGCCGTGATCTCATCCTTGACAATATCCGCCCCGACCAGCGCGCCGATGAGCTCTCTTCCGGATCCTGTTGTCCCCGCCCTTCTGATATTCACCCTGCTGCCGCAGGCGCGGCCCATGGAAGCAAGCGCCTTCTCTACAGTCTCTATGGGACGTCCCTCGGTCATGGTGTAGATGCCGTGTATGAGGTTCCCTTCTCCATCTATCAGTGCCAGGTTGGTGCTCACGGATCCGATGTCAATGCCGAGGTAAGCGTCTGTCACAGTCCCTTTTTTAAGTCTTACGGGTTTCACGCGGTCCCTGAGAAGCGTCACTCTTTTCATGGAGAGCGGCTCGCACGTGGGATAGGAGCGCTGTATGGCAATTTCCCCGGTTTTCAGCGTTAATATCCCGGTGCCGCTGATGGAACTGCGCACAGGACCACCCGGCTCAATATCCGGACTTTGGCTATCCGGACCTCTGCGGGCATTATCTGTACTGCGTTCTGATCCGCTCTGAACGTATCCGGTATCAGACCCGTATTCTATTGAGCATCCGGTGTTCATGGCATGAATTGCGGCACCTATAGCGCCCATCCAGGCATGGTCTTCCGGGATCACCATTTCACCATCCTGAAAACCGAAGAGCGATCGGAAAGCCCTGACCACGCCGAGATTAAAAGCCATGCCGCCTATGAAAGCCACAGGAGTTACAATGCGCTTTCCCTTGGTCACGCTTCCCCTGAAATTGCGCACCACAGCCTCGCACAATCCTTTAAGCACTTCAGGCGGGCCATACCCTCGTTGCTGTGCGTGTATCATGTCGCTCTTGGCGAACACAGAGCACCGGCCTGCTATGGGTGCCGAACACCGGACTCCTTCTATGAGCCCACCCACATCCTCCACCCTGATCTTCAGTCGGTCCACCTGCTGGTCGAAAAAAGAACCCGTGCCTGCGGCGCATTCCCCGTTCATCTCGTAGTCTTCTATGAGGATGCTGCCGTTCTCGTCCGGAGTTAGAAGTATGTATCTCGCCTTCTCTCCCCCGAGCTCAAATACGGTCCTGATTTCCGGATACAGTGTTCGCACAGCAATGGAAATCGCTCTTGTGGTATTGATATATCCCAGATTCCACCTGCTTGCAGCTGTCTTTCCTCCTGAACCTGTGGATGCACCGGTTATGCTCTCTGCGCCTGCTCCGCGGGCAAAAGTGCTCAACAGTTTCTCAGCAGTTTTTATCGGTTCGCCGTAATGTCTTGTGTATTTTGAGAGTATGAGCTGAAAACCGGGATGCTGACCTGATTCCGGTGCAGGAAAATCCTCACCGGCATGCTGACGCAATTCCTGTTTGAGAAAATCCTCACGGGCAGGCTTGCACGCTTCCGGTGCGAGAAAATCCTCAGAAGCTTCCGGACGCCCTTCCTGTACTGAGAAACCTTTGGCAGTGAGTCTTGCTTTCATGGCATCGTCTTCTTGCGGAAGAATGCCTGCAAGCTTCACGCTGATGGCGCCGATATCCAGACCCATGTAGAGTTTGTCCAGAGGCATAGAATA
>CAYXFJ010000334.1:0-2589 GCA_964464265.1 uncultured bacterium | reverse complement strand
GCCTTGGCCGCTATATGTTCTTTCCGGGTTCCCTCCCAGTCAATGGTCGTGACCAGGTCCACTCCCCAGGCATTGCCGCCGTCCGGACGTGTATTGAAATTGGGAGGCAGGGAATCCCCCAGCTCGTAATGAACAAGAACGTCTCCCATGCTGCTGAAAACCCAGGGATGCATGCCCACTGTAGCCCCTCCCCGGGAGCGCACAAAGACCTGCCCTTTTTCGAAGCCGGTGAAATTACCGACAGCAACGTTCTGTCCTTCCCTTTCCCTTCCGTCGGAGACATGGCTGGGCTCTCTGCCCCATATTATACCGCTGTCCGGATACGTGGTATGGTACCGGTACAGTGTTGTATTCCAGTAATTGCCCCACGGAACAGCGTTGTTGATGTGATCTTCCGTTGGCATCACCCATTCCACTCCGGGAATGTCAGGCCTTATATTCCCTATGCCGATGGCATCCAGATGATCTGCGAAATCCTGGGATGGGTCATTGATATTGTGGTAAACGGAAAGCCACTGGACAGGAAATCCCAGAGTCTTCAACTGTCCGTCCTGCTCCACAAGAGTGCCGCCGACCGTTTCATCCCGGCCGTCCCCGTCCACATCCGCGCACATCATCGCACCGTGGACCTGACCCCAGTATCCCTCGTATATGCCGGCGGGCGCAGCACTGGGCAGGTTGATGTTGTCATCCTGCAAAACGCGCCACAGGACATTTCCGTTCTCAAGATTGATCGCGATCAGAGACCGGTTGATATAATACCAGTATCCCTGTTCTTCAAGCCGGATGTCCGCGGTCTGAACGATCACGTCGCGGTCCCCTGCGCCCCTCAGATTGACAATGGCCATATGGGAAACATATTGATTCGTCCCGACCGTCACGGTATAAGTGACTTCTGCGGCGCCGCTCTCGCCGTCAAATATTCTGATCCTGTTACCATCGCCCAGGGCAACCACCCCGACTTCCCCGTCCCCGTCGACATCTGCTGCACCGTGCTTGGCCCCGCTGTTTCCGACAGGGCTCACAAAATCCACTCCCCATAATCTGTCCCCCCAGTGGCCGTAGGCCGCCATCCTGCCCTGATTTCGGTACACAAAATCCAGCAGTCCGTCATTGTCGATATCGGCGCAGATAAACTGATCGGCAGCCCATGATTCCGGCTCGCCTGGCCGGTCCGAAACGGGGAACGTGTAGGGATTGTTCGGATACTCCGGGAACTGTGCCATGACGCCATGCGGAAACAACACATACACTGCAGCATACAGAAGAAGTATGTGAAGAATTTTCCGCCCCAAAAGTGGATTGTTCATGGCTATATCCTTTTTCATGGCGATTTTGAGGCTGTGTGAAAGGAAAATAGTTCTATCGTGTATTCTGAAGAGACTTACAGGCAAACACCATGCCTTCAATATAAAAACAATTCGTAACAAGCACAAGACCAAATTCACAGAAAAAGCGCTATTCTTCAAGATTATTTTTTTATTACGCCGCAGAATGTCCGCAGGTTCCTGAGATTGGGAAAATAGCATGTCCATTTTTCGTATTCTTTTTGCAGTATTATTACGGACTCCCGCACGAGGCTGACCGGGATCTTTGGATCGGAAAAAAGGCCGCCGGAAAAATCCTTCCGGCGGCCTTAAGGAGGAGTAGAGATGTTAGAGGAGTTTGAGATTTGATAGATCCTGACCGGAAGAAGGAGGCAGCTTCGAACGCATTCCCGGATGCGTCTACGAGATAAAGATCTGAATCTATCGCCACAGGAATGGCAAGCAAGCACCATGCCACGGCTACAAACGAAACCGCAGCGGGAAAAGCACGATATATCTTTCTGTTTATTTATCACTAGGACAGTGCCTCTGTAAACATTCAAGATCCCTGACTTCATAAACATTGGTTGAATTCCGGCCTTGTGGCTGAAACTGATCCTGCAATTAATGGACTTTCAGTCATATGCTTTTTTCAAATCCGTATGCACTTCTCCTCTCTTTTTCCGGATATTCATGTCCTCAATGAAAATCACGCCTTCTGTATGAACCGGCCATCCGGCAGTACTGAGATGTTCCGGCAGGCTGTGTACTGCGCCGCATAATCAATTATAGATAAAAAAACATTGTGAATTTTTCTTTTTTTTTTCAAAAAAATTTCATAATATATTCATCAAATCTATTTTTCATTCTGTCTGCATCCATTTTTGATCGATATTTTATTGAAGGGGAAACCATGGCAAATATTCCAAAAATCAAGGGTATCATCGGTATACTGACTGGCGGAGGGGATGTTCCGGGATTGAATCCCGCAATACGTGCGGTAACCATACGCGCCATGCATGAGGGTTATCAGGTCATCGGGCTGCGCAGAGGCTGGGCAGGCATACTCGAAATGGTCAGGGATAAAAAAGCGGACAACTCCAGCCACTATGTGATGCTGACCGATGAGATCGTCAATAAGGCAGGGCGTACCGGCGGCACCTTTATTCACACGTCCCGCACCCGTCCCAGTCACGTGAAAAAGTCCGAGGTACCGGATCATCTGAAAAAATCGTATTCACAGGATACGAATGATCTTACAGATGAAGTCATACGCAACCTT
>CAYXFJ010000333.1:1879-2598 GCA_964464265.1 uncultured bacterium | reverse complement strand
AGTGGGACAAACCCATTGTCTCATCTTTACCGGATTTCAAGCTCAGTGATCCGGAACAAGCGCAGCATATTACGCTGCGCCATGTTTTAAGCCATTCCACCGGTCTGATCCAGCATGCGTACTCGGATCTTCTTGAATATAACATCCCCTATCCAAAACTGGTAAGCGAGCTCAACACCGTACCCATAGGAGGTCCGCCAGGTGATTATTACGGTTATCAGAACGTCGTATTCAGCCTGACAGGCGATGTGATAGAGAAAGAAACCGGAAAGCTGTACGCAGAGTGGCTGCAGGAAATCATTTTTGATCCGCTCGGGATGAAGCGTGCTTCTCTGGGCTATGAAGCTATGCTCGAGGACACGAACCGCGCGGAGCCTCATTTGAGACACAAAAAAACACGGGGGAGCTGGTTCGCTTCCACATTATCCAGGAGCTTTTACTCGGTTCTCCCTGCTGCTGGAGTGAACGCAAGCATTGCGGATATGGGCCAATGGCTTCTGGCCCTTCTCGGAAACGACCCTGAATCTATTCCCGTACGGGTAATCGATGGGGTCTCTCTGCCTCTCATCAGGACGGAAAACCAGCGCAAATACTTCCGGGAATGGAAAAAGCTCGGCACTATCTATTATGGGCTCGGCTGGCGGATCTTCAACCGGACCGGATCGCAGCTGGTCTATCACGGGGGATATGTCAGGGGTTTTCGCGCGGAAATCGCTTTC
>CAYXFJ010000333.1:0-1798 GCA_964464265.1 uncultured bacterium | reverse complement strand
GGAACGGACAGCCGGCCTTTCCCGTCCCTGAGACCGCTGCCTTATTGAGGAGATCAATGGCATCCCATCGACAAGCAAGAGACGCAACCCGATCACCCGGGCGGTCTGACCGCCCCAGGCTGGGGATCAGCGCATGCCTTCTCGGAGAAAAAGTGCGTTATGACGGGGGGCACAAGCTCGACATATACCTGCGGGATACACTGGGGCAGTTCGTGACCTGGGTTCCGGTATGTCCGGAAGTGGAATGCGGTCTCCCGGTTCCCAGGGAAGCGATGCGTCTCGTCGGTGATCCACAAGCGCCGCGTCTCTTCACGCGCTCGGGTAAAACCGATCATACGGAGCGCATGCTTTCATGGGCTTCAAAACGGCTCGATGCCCTCGAAAAAGAACAGTTATGCGGGTTTGTTTTTAAAAGCAGATCGCCCAGTTCCGGCATGCGGGATGTAAAAATATACCATGAATCCGGGATGCCCGGCGCAAAGGGCAGGGGACTTTTCGCGGGAGAGTTCATGAAGCGCTTTCCCCTGCTTCCCGTGGAGGATGAGGGAAGGCTCAATGACGGGCTCATCCGTGAAAATTTCATCGAGAGGATTTTTGTTTACAGGCACTGGCAGGATATGGCAGAACAGCAGAAAAGTGTTTCCCGGCTGGTGGAATTCCACACGGTCCACAAGCTGATCATCATGTCCCACAGTGCCGAAAAACTGCGCGATCTGGGGAAAATCGCAGCTTCCGCGGACAGAAAGGCTATCGAAGAGTTTTACAGATCTTATTTTGAAATCCTGACGGATGCGCTGTCCACAAAAACAAGCGTGAAAAAACATGTCAACGTGCTGATGCACATCATGGGATATTTCAAGAAGGTCCTGTCCCCGGACGAAAAACAGGAGCTGCTCGAAGTCATCGGCAGTTATCACCGCGAGCAGGTCCCTCTCATTGTTCCGGTTACCCTGCTCAACCATTATGTGCGAAAATATCAGGAGCCCTATCTGGGAAGGCAGGTCTATCTGAATCCGCATCCCCTGGAACTGATGCTGAGGAATCATGTGTAGGCTCTCCCGCGAGCACGGTTCATCTGAACGAAGATCTGGAAGAGGAATCCGGTATGAAAGAGAAAAAAAGTTATCATATGCCTGCTGAAGATTTCCGGAAATACGGTCATGCATTGATAGACTGGATCGCTGATTACCGGGAAAACGTCTCCTCCTATCCGGTCGTTTCCACCGTGAATCCCGGCGGAGTACTGTCGAAACTTCCCGAGCATCCCCCTGTTCACGGCGAGTCCTTTGGCGATATGATGAAGGATGTGGAAAATATCCTCCTCCCGGGGATCACCCACTGGCAGTCCCCCAATTTCTTTGCTTATTTCCCGTCCAATGCGTCTGAACCATCCATACTGGGGGAACTCCTGTCCGCAGGCCTCGGCGTTCAGGGAATGCTCTGGGCCACCAGTCCGGCATGCACGGAACTGGAAACGCGCGTTCTGGACTGGCTCGTGGAAATGCTGGATCTGCCGGAATCCTTCCTCTCAACCGGCGGAGGAGGAGGCGTGCTGCAGGATTCCGCTTCAAGCGCAGCGCTGTGCGCCCTGATCTCCGCACGTGAAAAAGCGACGCATTATCAGAGCAATGCAAGGGGATGCGACGGATCTCTCACAGCCTATGCCTCCACACAGACCCATTCTTCCGTGGAGAAGGCTGTACGTATAGCAGGGATAGGGACAGGCCGGCTGCGCATGGTGGATGTGGATGAGATATACGCCATGAAACCGCGGGCCCTGGAAGCCGCCATCCGGGAA
>CAYXFJ010000332.1:0-2613 GCA_964464265.1 uncultured bacterium | reverse complement strand
CTGGAAAAGGACTATGTCGAAAAAGTATACGGTCCGGGTGCCACTGATATGGCCCGCCTGTACGACAGGCTGGAATTCGCCATGTCCGGTGTGAAGCAGTGGAAGCATACGGATCCCCTGACATCGCGCATTTCGCAGGACAAAGATACGCTGTTCCACAGGGAACATCTCAGGCTGAAAGCTTATCATCCCCGGGAGAATGACGGTGTGGACCTGGAAGAGAGCGTACAGGCTGTCAGGGAATGCTGGAGCATCATGGACAGGATTATGGAAAAAGGCCGGACCGTGAAGGCTGTACTCCTGGAGGAGGACAACAGGAACCTGAGGTATGCGGAAAGCACGGTAAATCTCTACTATTACACAGTACTGTCTGTCCTGGCCAGCAGGGCAGGGGAAAGAGAGAAGGCGAGGGAGTATTTCAGGTTAAGCGTGCCTTATGCCCGCGCTCTCAAGGCGGAAACCGGAATCGTCCGGACTGCCTCCTCTCATGCGAATGCTTCGGACGGACTGGAGGCCTCGCGCATACAGGGGGCCTGGTACAGGCTGGGGGAGAAGCTGGGCCTGGAGGAGGAATTTCAAAGTCTGAAAGAGCCTTCAGAGAGGGATGAAGAACGATAAAAAAATATAAGAGGGCGCATGCAGAAAAAAGATAATAAAATTCAGGGACCCGTTTTCCCGCATGAAAAGGGATTTACTTCTGGCCAGAACCGGACCGGGGGTGAAACGGCGGTTTTCCCGCTCCATAAAGGATGGGCCCTTTTTCCATCCGGAACATTTCCTGAAGGAGGTGAGACTTTATCCCTCTTTTCATGGACCGGAAACGGTATACTGTCAAAAGAGGGCAAGACGGCCGGTACCGTCTATCCGCTGGATATTCCCTCCACGGTACTCGGGTGTCTCGTGGAGAACGGGGTGTATAAAGATCCGTACACAGGAACGAATCTCAGGCAAATTCCGAAGGAGCCTTTTCAGAAGTCCTGGTGGTTCAGGAAGCCCTTTTCTCTGGGAAAAGCGTTTTCTGGTCTGCATGCGGAACTTGCCCTGGACGGAGTGAATTACAGAGCGGATCTCTGGCTGAACGGCCGGTGTATCGCCGGGAAGGAAGCTCTTGCAGGACCTTTCCGCAGGTTTTTGTTCGATGTGACCGGTCTCTTAAAAGAGGGGGAGAACTGCATCGCTCTGGAAGTTTTTCCGCCCGCCCCCGGCGAGTTGACCATCGGTTTTGTGGACTGGAATCCCCCTGCACCTGATTCCAGTATGGGGATATTCAGGCCGGTGCATCTGTATTTCGACGGGGGTGTCTCGGTACGGGATCCTCATGTGGAGACAAAGGTGGACCCCGAAACGCTTGAGGCATGTCTCTTCCTGTCCGCTGAACTTAAAAATCACAGGGATACTCCTGTATCAGGGGACCTGCACATTGAAATAGAGAACATAAAGATCAGACGTGCGGTAAATCTCGGACCCCGGGAAATCCGGACCCTGCGATTTGGTCCGGAAGAGGAGCCCGGGCTATTTCTCCGGAAACCGAGATTGTGGTGGCCTTATACAGTGGGAGAGCCTGCCCTGTACAGGATGGACATGGCATTTAAAGAGAATGGGAAGGCGCTGGACAGTAAAAGCGTGGTCTTTGGAATTCGTGAAATAGGAAGCTATTTTAATGGTGTGCACAGGGGATTCACGGTGAATGGAAAGAAGATACTGATCAGGGGAGGGGGGTGGACGGACGATCTCTTTCTTATGGACAAGCCTCAGGATCTTGAATCGCAGATACGCTATGTCCGGAATATGAACCTGAATACCATACGGCTGGAAGGTTTCTGGGGAAAGGACCAGACCCTGTACGACCTGTGCGACAGGTACGGCATTCTGATGATGGTGGGCTGGAGCTGCCACTGGGAGCATGAAGAGTATGCGGGCAAACCCTGCGACGAAAAATACGGCTGCATTCTGTCGGAAGAGGAAATCAGTCTTATCAGCCGGTCTTTCAGGGATCAGGTACTCTGGCTCAGGAACCATCCTTCCATATTTGTATGGACTGTGGGAAGTGACAAGATGCCGAAGCCTGAACTTGAAAGGAACTATAAGTCCATACTGGAAGAGGCAGATCCCGCGAGACCTTACCTTGCATCCACCGGGGGTGTGGGGAGTGACCAGGGAGTGGTTGTTCATGCTTTGCTGGAAAGCGAGGTGAGCGGTCCCACTGGCGTCAAAATGCTCGGTCCCTATGATTACACGCCCCCTGTTTACTGGTATATGGACACAAGAAGGGGCGGTGCCTACGGGTTCAACTCGGAGACAGGGCCCGGCGCGCAGGTCCCTCCCCTGTGGAGCATACGGAAGATGATCCCTGAAGAACATCTCTGGCCTGTGGATGATGTCTGGGTTTATCACTGCGCGCGCAATGTGTTCAATACCATGGACAGATGCCTCAGGGCAGTGAACATGCGTTACGGAGAGCCTTCCGGAGTGGAGGACTTTGCACAGAAAGCCCAGATCCTGAACTATGAACTGATACGCCCCATGTTCGAGGCATTCGCGGCCCATAAATTCATGGCAACAGGCGTGATCCAGTGGATGCTCAATTCCGCATGGCCCAAAATGTACTGGCAG
>CAYXFJ010000331.1:615-2631 GCA_964464265.1 uncultured bacterium | reverse complement strand
CGAGATACTCGTTAACGGGAAAAAACTTGTGGGAAGCGCGCAGAGAAGGCTCTCATCGGGCATTCTGCAGCACGGATCCATACTCACGGGTGACGCCCATCTGGATCTTCCTTTTTTCCTGAGCGGAGTAGAGGATGAAGAGCGGGAAGCGATGAAGAGGACCATGTCAGAGAAGACAGTCTCTCTGGGAGGTTATCTGGGCAGGACCGTGACATACGGGGAGGTCGTTCCGCTGATCCGGGCGGGAATGGAGGAGGCGCTGGGCATACGGTTCGAAAATGCGGATCTTACAGAGGAAGAAAATCGTTCCATAAACAGATATATTGACGAATACAGAATATGGAGCGTGTGAGGTAATAGAATTCCCTGCAACGCGCATGCGCCACAGCGGCTACTTACACTGCGCACGCGCCGCTGACGTGTGTGCGGATGGCCGATTGTGTAAGCGGCAGCTACCTGAACTGCACGCGTCACCACAGCGCATGCGGAAGGGTAAGCCGATGTGGATGCAGGAAGAGCGAATAACTTCTCATGAAGGATGCGGCAGCACGGAGAATCAATGGAACCTGTGATCTCCATTCTCTTTGAAGATCAGGATGTCCTTGCGGTGAACAAACCCGAAGGAATCGCCTCCATACCCGAACGGTCGGAGGACAGCGAGAGCCTGCTCGGACTTCTGGAGAAGAAATACAAAGAGAAGCTCTATATCGTTCACAGGCTGGACAAGGAAGTGAGCGGCGTGATACTCTTCGCCAGGAACGCAAGGGCGCACCGGACGCTCAATCTCGAATTTTCAAGCCGGGAGGTGAGGAAAACGTATATGGCACTGGTGCACGGAGTGGTGGAACGGGAGAGCGGGATCATCGAGAAGGCCATACGCGAGTTCGGATCCGGCCGCATGGGAGTGGACGAATCGCGGGGTAAACCGAGCATCACCACCTACCGGATTGAAGAGAGACTGTCTAACTACACGCTGCTGCAGGTCTATCCCTTCACAGGACGAAGGCATCAGATCCGGGTTCACATGTACAGCACGGGGCATCCCATTGTGGGGGATACCCGTTACGGAGACAAGGAATTTCAGAGCAATTATCCGAGGCTCATGCTTCATGCAGGCGAAGTTGATTTCGCACTGATCTCAGGCGAGAGGATCACTCTCCGGGCTTCCCTTCCCGAATCGTTCAGTTCCGTGATGGATAATATCCGGGGGGGAAACCTCTCGTGAATCCCGCGAATCATCCCCGGAGGATCGCTGTCTGGGGATCCACAGGCTCCATCGGCACACAGACTCTCGATGTGGCAGGCCGTCATCCCGGCCGTTTCGAGATCGAAACACTCACAGCCCATACAAATGCGGAAGGCCTGCTCGTACAGGCCATGAAGTGGCGTCCGAAAACCGTGGTCCTGACCGGTACTGTGGACCGGAAGAAATGGGAGCCGGAATTCAGAAAAACGGGTGCGAAGGTGATGTGGGGCAGGGAGGGATTACTCGAGGCGGCGTCGGGCGGGGAAGAGGAGCTCGTGGTCAACGGGCTCGTGGGAGCCGTGGGTCTCGAGGCCACATTGAAAGCGATGGACGCAGGGAAGTCCATAGCGCTCGCCAACAAGGAAGTTCTGGTCATGGCAGGCGGCATGGTCATGGACAGGGTGAAAAGAAAAGGCGTCCGTCTTCTTCCCGTGGACAGCGAGCACAGCGCCATTTTCCAGTGCCTTGCCGGAGAGGATATGCGCTCCGTAGACAGGATTCTGCTCACGGCTTCAGGAGGCCCTTTCCGGGAGAGACCGGTTTCCACTCTGGCAAAGGTGACCGTGGCTGAAGCACTCGCCCATCCAAACTGGAACATGGGGAAGAAAGTGACCATAGACTCTGCCACTCTCGTGAACAAGGGGCTGGAAGTGATGGAGGCGAGATGGCTTTTTGACATGCCACCGGAAAGAGTGGTGGTCGTCATTCATCCGCAGTCCATCATCCATTCGATGGTCGCCTTTCACGATGGCGCGGTCATGGCCCATTTG
>CAYXFJ010000331.1:0-605 GCA_964464265.1 uncultured bacterium | reverse complement strand
CCAGCTCGGCATTCCGGACATGCGCATTCCCATCTCGTATGCGCTGGGCTGGCCTGAGAGGTTTCCGGAAATGTTCAGCCCTATGGACTGGTCGAGAGACTGGGAGCTCCGTTTCATGAAACCGGATCCGGAGAGATATCCTGCCCTGGGCCTGGCGTACGAAGCTTTAAGAACCGGAGGAACGGCGCCCGCTGTTCTCAATGCAGCAGACGAAGTGGCAGTGGCGCTCTTTCTCGAAGAGAAGATCACATTCGACCGGATACCGGCAGTTATCGAAAAGGCTCTGGAAAAGCATACCCCTGTCATGGATCCCTCCCTGGAAGAAATTCTGGAGGCGGACCGGGCGGCAAGGGTGCTGGCTGCCGAAGCTTTTTGATGAAGTGCATGCGCCGCCGGAACAAGGATAGCGTTGATTTCTTCGGCTGCCCTGGTAGGGTCGCCGAAGCGTGCGTCCGGGTTGAATCAGGATGGCATCAGGCATATGGATCAGCAGCAATAAAAAACGGAACCTGTGTCACCGGATAAACGTACAATATTTCAAAAGTAAAGTAATGATGTACCTGAGCAGGCCTTCGGCGGAGTTATTGGCCGTTCGTGATGAACCG
>CAYXFJ010000330.1:0-2641 GCA_964464265.1 uncultured bacterium | reverse complement strand
CCTATGAAACCTTAACGCTGACGGAGAATATTAAAAAGCAGCCCCTTGAAGATGAGCTGAACCGGCTGCAAAACCAGCTCCGTTTATTCACCACGGACAGCCGTACATCGGGAGCATTCAGTTCACTGCTGCAGGCATTCAGGGATCTGGAATCCGACAACTTCTATCTGGCGGATGCAGGTTCTATGGAGGCGATCCGGCAAAAGCTGGAAAACTATTACAGTACGCAGCTGGTACCGGAAATCGAGGAAAAGACTGCAGAGGCGCAGGATCCGAACGTGTATCTTTCTGATGATCCAAAACAGACCATCCTTCAGTTTCTATACCTGGCATCCAACAACAAACCCCTGGAAATGAAGCAGGAGGTTCTGGGAGCGGGTGACGGCAGCCTGTATTCCGGTATGCATGTCCAGTATCAGCCCTGGCTTCTTACCTATGCGCATCAAAATAAGATCTCTGACATTTATTTCATTGATTCGCGAAGCGGCTATATTTTCTATTCACTGAAAAAATACCCCGATTTCGGAACCAACCTGTTCACCGGATATTACAGGAACAGCTTTCTCTCCGATGTCTTTCGCCGTGCTATTTCCGAGCCATCCCGCACGGCTGTTCTGTTCTCGGACATGGACCGCCGCGTTCCTGGAATCATCCCGCCCTGTTTTTACCTTGCCACGACTGTAACGCAGGGGAATCAGGTCATCGGTGCTGTCGTTTTCAGCATCGAATCCGGTAATCTCGACCGGCTGATGGATGTAAATACATCCTCCCGGTCCGGTCAGGGAACGGGGATTTCCTCGTTTATCATCGGCAGTGACAGGATATACAGGAGCAATGATCCGGAATTGCTCGCCGGCAAAGCCCAATATATTAAAGAGCTGAAGCATTTCAGGATCCCGGCTAAAGAGGCTGCAAACATAGGAAAATCGGCCTGTACGACCATGAGCCTTCATGTTCCGGACAACGCTTTTCCCGATGCAGAACTGGGATTATCCGGACAGGGAAAGTACACAACTCCTTCGGGCAAGCGTGCTTTGTGTTCATACACGCCTGTGATCCGGCCCGGATTCAACTGGATCCTTGTCACGCAGGTTTTGCAGTCGGAAGTCCTCCGGCCGGTCCGCTCACTGGTGCTTATTCTGGTTATCGCCGGACTGGTATTGCTGCTGGCAGGGATTCTGATTTCCTATGTCATAAGCCGTAACTTTGTCCTGCGCATTAAAAAAATCAATGAATCGTTATCTTCCCTTGTATACAAAAAGGATGAACAGGGGTCCCCGATGCCGACAGGAGACGAAATTGACAGGGCTTATACAGCGGTTCATGAACTGAAGGAGCGGATCGGGGAAGCGGCTCATTTTGCCACGCGGCTCACCGAGGGGAAGCTCGATACTGAATTTTCAGGCGGGGATGAGAATGACATCATGGGCATTTCGCTGAACAAACTCAGGGAAAGCATGATCGAAACCCGCAAGGAGGATGTGAACAGGAAGAGCGAGGACGAAATCCGCAACTGGACCGCGCAGGGAAGAGCCACGTTCAATGATATCCTGCGGCAGGACAATAACGACATGAAAAAGCTTTCGTTCAATGTCATCAAAAACCTGATCCAGTACCTTAATGCAAACCAGGGCGGATTCTTCCTGCTCGAGGATAATCCGGATGAAGGCCAGTACCTCAATCTTATTTCGGCCTATGCCTATGACCGGCAAAAGTTCCTGCAGAAAAAAATAATGGTCGGAGAGGGTCTTGCAGGCAATTGCGTGCAGGAAAAGCAGACGATATATTTACGGGATATCCCGAAAAATTATATGGAGATAAAGTCGGGACTGGGTGGTTCTGTGCCGCGAAGCCTGCTGATCGTGCCTCTTAAAAAGGAGGAACAGATTACCGGAGTCGTGGAGATTGCCTCTTTTAACGAATTCAGCAAACACGAAATTGAATTCGTGGAAAAAGTGGCGGAAAGCATAGCGTCAACTATTGTAACCGTGAGGCTGCATGAGCAGACGGCCCAGCTTCTGGAAGAATCCAAAAAGCGGTCGGAAGAAATTTCACAGCAGGAAGAAGAGCTTCGTCAGAACCTTGAAGAACTGAAGGCCACCCAGGAAGAGATGGCCCGAATAAGGAAAGACGAGGAAGAGAAAGAAAAGGAGCGCAGGGAAAGTGAGAAGGTTATGATGGATAAACTTACACAGCAACAGCAGTTATTATCAAAAGAAAAATCACTGCTCGATGCCTTGCTGAACAACGTTCCCGAAAGTATTTATTTTAAGGACCTGCAGAGCCGTTTTATCCGCTTCAGCTCTTCCATGCTTAAGCTTTTCAGGCTCGAAAAAGCGGAGGATCTGTTGGGCAAATCGGATTTCGACATGTTTGACGAGGAACATTCCCGGCCTGCCTATGAAGACGAGCAGAAAATCATCAGGACCGGCAAGGCCATGGTGGATAAGATCGAGAAGGAAGTGCTGCCCGATGGCCGGGTAAACTACGTGAATACCACCAAAATGCCCCTGCGTGATGAACAGAATAAAATTATAGGCACCTTCGGGATATCCAAGGATGTAACCGGTTTTGTAAATATGCAGCATGAAATAGAGAAGAACAAGGCAGCTATTGGGCAGAAGGAGGAAGAGATCAAAAA
>CAYXFJ010000329.1:0-2645 GCA_964464265.1 uncultured bacterium | reverse complement strand
GTACAGGATGTGAAACCGGAAGACCAGAACCGCGAGGTGCTCGGCACATGCCGAACCGTGCTCGTCCTTCTTCTGGCGCCTTTCGCTCCCCATCTTAGCGAGGAACTATGGCATAAACTGGGGAATAAAACCAGTGTATTCAACGCCCGGTGGCCTGTTTGGGACGATGAGAAATTGAAGACGGAAACAGTCATGGTCGTGGTTCAGATCAATGGAAAGGTGAGAGCCAATATACAGGTCGGAGCGGATGCAGAGGAGGATAAGGTCAGGACTGCTGCATTTGAAGACGGGAAAGTCAGGAAATACCTGGCAGAAAAAAGAATAAAAAAGATCGTGTATGTAAAAAATAAACTCCTGAGCATTGTACTGGAATAGAGATTTCAAACCATTTTGGAGGTGAATCCATGAAACACAGGATTGCAGTTTTATTGGCTTCTCTTGCGCTCTGCAGTATGGTACAGGCGCAGGGAGTACGCATTCTAGAATTCAACGGCGGCTATTTCAATGCGAAAGATGTGGGAGGAGGTCTCATTTTCGGTGGCAGTTACGGCATCTCTGTCGATGAACGCGTGGACCTCAGCCTGGGCCTGGCCTATTTCCACAAAAGCTACGTAAAGGAAACCGCAGTGGCAGACACGGATTTTGTCAGCGGCATACACGAGAAATGGGTCATGAAAGAACTCGAGTACTCGACCCATCTCCTTCCCCTGATGGCCAATGTGAATATCCGGTTTCCTTTTCAGCCTCCTCTTTACTGGTATATCGGCGCAAGCGCCTCGTATCAGTTCCTGTTCAACACGGAAAACAATTTCGGGGCAGGCATCAAGGAGAAGCGGAATTACCGCGGATTCGGATGGATAGCCAGGGCAGGGATAGAGTATACCATCGGAAGCCGTTCGTCCGTGATACTGGAGGCTATCTACAACAGTGCAAAGTTAATAGGCAGTGAGGAAAAGAAAGAAGGGCTCCCGATATGGAACGAAGTCAATGTTTCGGGACTGGGCTTCCGCGCCGGCCTGAAAGTGGAATTCTTTTAAAGGATGATTATGCAAAACAGGCAGAGCATCTGGAGTATCGGCGGCGGCGGACTGACAAAGGGTGTTAAGGTTCTGTTGGTTGCCAATGGTACATGGTTTATTCTGGAACTTTTTACCGGCGGGGGACTCATCACAATTTTAGGGCTTGTCCCCAGACTGGTCTGGTCCAGGTTCCATATATGGCAGCCGGTGACCTATATGTTTCTTCACTCAAGTTTTCTGCACCTGGCCCTCAATATGTACGCTCTCTGGGTTTTTGGCTGTGAAGTGGAAAGGATGTGGGGAACCAATGCCTTTTTACGGTATTATTTCATCACCGGAATAGGAGCGGGACTGATCCATACACTGGTGACGCCCTTTTCCATGATCCCGACAATCGGAGCTTCAGGCGCGGTTGCCGGCGTCATGGCTGCATTTGCGCTCATGTTCCCGGACCGTGAGATCACCCTCCTCTTGTTTTTCATCATCCCCGTGAGAATGAAGGCCCGCACTCTGGCATTGCTCTTTGCGGGCGGAGCCCTTCTGAACGGGGTTGTGGGAAGTCCTGACGGTGTCGCGCATTTTGCTCATCTGGGGGGTATGCTGGTGGGTTACCTGTACCTGAAAAAGGATCTCGATGCAAAAAAGGTTCTCAAGACTTACAAAACCTGGGATCAAAAACACAGAATGAAGGCAGCCCGGGAAAAAGAGGAGAATCTTGAGAAGATTAAGCGCATGGTGGATAAGGTGCTGGATAAGGCAAATGAAGTCGGATTTGAGAATCTGACACGTGATGAGAAGCTGCTTTTAAAAAAGGCCAGCATAATATTGAAAAAAGAAAAAAATGAATCCTGAGAAAATCATCCTGCGGTATATTTTCTGCGTTCTACTCGCCGGATTGGCTGCAAGTATGCCCTCCGATACATTCGCCCAGAGAAAGGGGCGCATTCAGGTATTGTACGAAATGGAGGGTTCAAACAGCAACCTTTCCGCACTTCAGAAAAACGGGCTTGTCTATGTTTCTCTGGGCGAGTTTGCAGAACTGATTGGAGTGAGGACCTTTTACAATCCTGACAACAAGAAGATGGTTCTCCGTGCCGGATCAAAAGAGATCAAGGTCACCGCTTTCAATCCCTATATTCTTGTCAATGAAGAAGCGCTGCAGATGGCGCTCCCCTCAGAACTGCTGGAGAATGTCCTGTTTGTCCCATTGGGACTTTTTCTCGATACGGTCGGGGATCTCATACCGGCAAAGTGCAGTTTCAGTGAAAATCCGCTTCTTCTCCGGATCAGCAATTACCGGTACAATATCACAGGCATTGTGTCCGAGGAAAAACTCAACGGTCTGCTGGTTCATATCATCACCACCCGGCAATTCCAGGAAAAAGAAATCGCCACTTCCATCAACAGGGGGTGGCTCAATGTGACTCTTTATAACGGCATGCTCGACTCTGCTGCGATCGCATCCGAGAAACCTGTCGGCGCGATCAAGAAAATTTTGCCTTTCCAGTTCGAGGAATCCGCACAGCTGTCCCTTCTCATCGGTTCCCATGTTTCGGATCCAAAGGTCTATATACAGGATGGAGAGGTTCTGATCACGCTCCGTAATCCGTCTGATGAAGCGATCAG
>CAYXFJ010000328.1:0-2681 GCA_964464265.1 uncultured bacterium | reverse complement strand
GTTCAATTCTCATAGAAGCTGAAAAACCGATCAACAATCAAGGAGGGGACCGTGCCTGTCCCCTCCCTTGACCCACCCCTTCGCCCGGGATGATTCTGTAGTTCCTGTCAGGAGATTTCTTCTCCCCTCCCCCCTGTTCTGTCTGAAGGATTATCGCAAATCGGGGACGCCACAGTGGCGGGGACATGTCAATGGCGAGTCCCCCCCCAGGAGCGTCTGAGTGAGTAAGTATCCATTCATAAAAATGAGATTTTTATTCGCTGGAATGTGATTATACCCTTGATTTAGTATGGACGGAATGTTATCAAAGGACAGGTTATGATATCTCGTCGATATGAGCGGAATAGAGGTTGGAGTTATCAAAATATTACTGGTTTCTTTCCTGTAGCATCAGCCGGACTCCCTCATCAAACGACGTGATCGGCACATGGAATTCATCCCACCAGGGATATTCCGGAAATACATCGCAGGAGGCGAGGGAGTCTACCTGATCCGAAGTAAATTGCTGATTCCCGATTATTTTCTGGTAGGTGACCATGAGAAATTTGAATACGGGGATCGGGAGAGACAGGGCCATTTTAAAACCGCCAAGTTCACGGAACACGGTGTTTATCATATCCTTATAAAATATGACCTTTCCATTGATCGAATATACTTTGTTTTCCGGAAATTCGTCAAGAAAATGAAGTATCAGTCGACAGATATCATCAATATATATGGGCTGTCGTGGCCATCTGCCATGCCCGGGAATGGGGAACACGGGCATTTTCTTTGCAAAATTGATCAGGTACCCGATATTCTTGTCATCGGTCGGACCATACATCAGCGATGGCTGCATAATGCAATAGGTCAGTCCGCTCTGCTGGACAAGCTCCTGGGCACGTAACTTTGTATCAGCATAGGGATCTTTTCTGACAGAAAGTACTGCAGCAGAACTGAAAAAAAGTATCCGGGGAATGGCTGCTGCCTTTGCCGCCTCAAGAATATGTTCAGTTGCCCTGACATTGTTCTTCTGAAAGTCCTCTTCATCTGGTGAGGAGATCTGTGCTGCAAGATGGATGACTACATCCTGCCCGGAGAAGAGACCATACCACGAACCTTTCTCCGAGAGATCGGCCTGCTCGGTTTTTACTCCATACTGTTTGATCATCTGCAGGTGATCAGAACTTTTATCTATCACGGTGATATTTTCCGCAGGAACGGCACGTACCAGAAATTTTACCAGGTTTCTTCCGACGAAACCCGCACCGCCCGGTATAATGATTCTGAGATTTTTCATCATAACTTCCTCACATGCATAGTGGTGTTGCAGCGATGGGTCGTGTCCGGATGAGTAGCGTAGTTACCATGGTATCCCGCTTTACAATTTCCGGTAGTATATCCCGGTCTTTTCCGCTTCATCCTGGTCAAGCATCCCCCGTACATCTACCAGTACCGGCTTGCTCTTCATCAGCCCCCGGATCTGTTCCAGGTTCATTTCCCTGAAATTCGTGTGGGCAACGGTGATGATCACTGCGTCCATTTTCTTGTCCAGTTTCGGTAACGGATGTGCACCAAAATGCTCTATCACCGCATCAGAAAGTAATGGATCATAGCCGTACACGTTCACGTCGTACTCCTTGAGCTCATGCACCATGTTCTCGACAGGAGATTCCCGGATATCTGCGACATCTTCCTTGTAGGTCAGGCCCATGATGAGGACATTGGATCCCTTGATCGTTTTTCCCACTTTGTTCAGTCCTTTGACTGCCATCTCAGCGACATATTTGGGCATGGAATCATTGATGGACCGCCCGGCAAGAATGACCTGCGCATGATAGCCGACTTCCTTGGCTTTCTGGACGAGATAATAAGGATCTACAGGAATGCAATGGCCCCCAACCATGCCAGGGCGGTACGTATGGAAGTTCCACTTGGTGCCGGCGGCTTTGAGCACTTCATCGGTATCAATGCCGAGCCGGTAAAAAATCATGGAAAGCTCGTTCATGAGCGCGATATTCAGGTCACGCTGAATATTTTCAATGACCTTGGCTGCTTCTGCAGTTTTGATATCCGGTGCCCGGTAGACGTTGGTAATCAGCCCGTACAGCGCTGATAACTCATCAAGGGACTGCTTATCCATCGCCGACACAATTTTAGTGATATTCTTCAGGATGTGTGCTTCATCACCGGGATTGATCCGTTCCGGGGAATAACCGATTTTGAAATCCTTTCCACAGTGCAATCCGGATTCCCTTTCCAGGATCGGACCCATTATATCTTCAGTTACCCCGGGATATACCGTTGATTCCAGGACGACCACTGCTCCTTTTTTCAGGTTCCGGCCGACAATTTCTGAAGCAGAGATTACCGGTTCCAGGTCCGGGTCTTTTGCCTTTGTTACCGGTGTCGGAACCGCAATAATAACAAAATCTGCCTCCTGTATCCGCCGGGGATCGGTGGTTGCTTCGATCCTGTTTCCCGGCATTTTATTCAGCTCGTCCACTTTCTTCTGGTCTCTGCGATAGCCTATCGTCCGGAGATGACGGGAGAAATCTTCTGCCAGAGGCAGACCTACATATCCGAGACCGATAACACACACGGTTTTAGAAAGAATTTTTTTCGATTCCACGACAACACTCCGTTCAGATTACTTGCTGCACTATAGATAATCAGCCTTTCAAGAAAAATGTATTCAGGGA
>CAYXFJ010000327.1:0-2770 GCA_964464265.1 uncultured bacterium | reverse complement strand
TGTATCCCAGGGCCGCACGAAGATGCGGTCGTACAGCATGCCGGTCGCAGCACGTTCCTCGATATCTTCGAGTTTTTTTGCGGTTTCAGCGGGAGAAGTATTCGGGAAAACTTCCATGGTAACAGCAATCCATTCCCCGCAGGGGGAAATGATGAAATTCCCGACATCCAGAGGGAGCCTTGTGATCTGGTCTGCTTCTCCTCCATCCATGCGTATTTTCCAGATCTGTGAGGAGCCGGATCGTGTGGACAGAAACAGGATCTCCCTTCCGCCGGGCAACCATCTGGGGCTGTAATCCCCGTCCGGATGAGAGGTCAGCTGGCGTAATCCAGTCCCGCCAGCACCCACGAGCCACAGATCCGTTCTTCCCCGGTTCGCGTCCAGATCGGTTTTCCGGAGCGTGAACACGATCCACTTCCCGTCCTGTGATACCTGCGGCTCCGATATACGGTCCATTGACAGCATGTCATGAACAGTAAAGGGATGGGTTCCAGAACCTGAAAAGACCGGAAAAGACTGAAACACGATGATTACAAATACTGAAAAGTCCAGGATAAAACGCATGATGCCCTCCTTATTCATTAATCAACCAGCAGTTGCCCGGTCAGAACATCCGGACAGAACAGTGCTTTCCCTCGTAACTATTTCGGACCGCTATCGCGAAGGTCAAAGCGCTGTGTTTCAGAGAGAATTCACACTCTTCAAACCAGGGCCAATTTTTACCCGGAATCGAGAAAACCGACTTAATCCAGCGCAGAGAGAACCCACCCTCATTAAACCATATAATCATCCTGCTCGAGTTTCCGCAGCTCCCCGCCAATCAGAAGCCTCACCGCCTCCGGCATCTCCTTTTCCCTTTCGAGCATGGGTTTGAGACCCTTTCCCAGACCGTCATCAATGAAATGGGGCTTGACGAACTCCGAAGACCAGGTTCTCTCCTCGAACGGACGGCTTTCAAGCTTTTCAAAAAAACTCTGTATGCCTCTTTGGCGGTCGCCTTCGATCTCGCGGAAGTACGATCCATAAATGTGCAGCGAATCGCTGATATCCGTATAACGCCCGATACGTACCGGCCTGCCCGTTTTTTCAGAAAGAGTTTCCGCCATCCTGCGCATTAAAGTGGTCAGTGCAATGACATTTTCGAACCAGGCTTTAAACAGGTCCCTGCTGCGCCAGTGCGTGTTCATATTGAAAACCATTCCGCCCTTGCCGTCTTCACACAACCTGGCCCATATGCGCTGAAGGCAGGGCGGATCGTGGGTGGGGGGATCGAGCTTCGGATTCCAGGTGATGGCCTGCGCCCTTCGCGTATGGCCTGTTTCTGAGAGTTTACGTATCATATAATCGATCTGGTTGACGACAGCATTCTCGATCCTGTATTCGAAAAGCCTTCCATGATACGTATAGGTCCACCTCGTGTCCTTGCTTTTACTCGCCTTGAGTATCTCTTCAACAGGTTTCACCCAGTAATCGTGCGCCCCGTGCACCACCTCCATCACATACTCCGCCAGGCCCCCGAGACCATCCGCGAACGAACGGTGAAATCTGGGCTGTCCGAACGGATGGTTCACGACGATCAGGACCGTAGCATCCCTGCTCTCAGGATCCTCAGGCCTGTCATATTCGGTTTTTATGCGTATGCCTTTTTGCCATACCTCCCTTATGGCGAGCTCATAAGCTCCAGGGATTGTGTCTGACTGAACGGTCAGTACCGGAATATTTCCTGGTTCCATGTATTCTCCTCATATTAACTGTTAGCTGCTCGCATGACGGATGATATCATCCTGACCGGAGCCACTTTCATATCCAGTCCTGAATGTGCAAAAAACAGCATCATGAGATGGGAGGCGGACTGCCGGCCAATGAGGTATCCGGCTCTATTCCGGTCCAGGCGAGAATACTGTCGACCATCTGAGGCTTTCCGAAAATCACATCCACCCGGTCCGGACCTTCTGCCTGGGCACGCCTGCCCACACAGACGAATGCGCCGCCCGCTTCACGAATGAGAGCTTCTGTTGCAGCAAAATCCCATATTCGCAGATTGAAATCCACCATCGCTCCCAGGGATCCTTCAAGAACCAGCGAATGCCCGTGACAGTCGCAGTACATGCGCACATTCTCTCTGGAGAGAATCAATGTATCGAATACAGCCTGCCTCCCGGCCCTGATATAATGTCTCCTCTCCTGAACACCTATAATCTCGGAATCCGGATCCGGCACAGCTCCTGCCAGAGACGGGAGGCGTTCCCCGTTACGGAATACTCCCATACCCCTTCCGCCGCTGTAACAGAGCCCCAGCAATGGAAGATCGATGATACCGATCACCGGTGTGCCGTTCTGCCTGAGCGCAAGAAGGGTTCCAAAAAGAGGGATCCTGTGGCTGAGACTCTTCGTACCGTCAATGGGATCAATGATCCAGACAAAAGGCCTGGATTCTCCTCTTGAAGGGAACTCTTCACCCAGAATGCCGTGATCCGGAAACCGGCTGCTGATCTCGTAACGGATCTTTTCCTCCACAGCAAGATCAATATCCGTGACCTCAGTGAGATCGTCTTTCAGCCTGTGACCGAATCCCTTCCGGAATCCCGTAACCGTGATCTTCCTTGTCTCGCGTATGATATCCAGCGCCTCGTCCAGATATACCTTCAATTGTCCGGTATCGTCTCTCAAGTGGCGCTTCCTTTAAAAAAGAACTCATCGATTTTTTCAATCCCCGAACTGCGGGCCTCACTGAGAGACCCCTGAAAGAGCACTTCGCCCTGGTCCATGA